>JAYUFF010000792.1:0-1556 GCA_043738825.1 Schlesneria sp. | reverse complement strand
CACCGTCGTACTGCGCGACGAAGGCGTTCGCGTACGAGATGACTCCAAACGGCAGACTGAGGCACGACCAGAACAGGATGCCCGCCGGCAGCGCGGCCGCCACGGCTTCTTTCGAGTACCACGTCATGAACACGCGATCGACGACGTGCATCATCGACTGCGTGCTGGAACTGAGCACCATCGGAATCGCGATGGCCAGCAATTCGCGATAGCCTCCCGCCGGGGCCTGCGGCAACAGCGACGATCGCGAAACGTCAGAATCCATCCGGAGCGCCTGTGGTGAGAAACAATTGGTGGAGGCGAGACAGTACGAAGTTGTCGCGCGGTCTGACAACCGACTCACGCGAGCGAGCTGTTGTGAGATCGCCATTCAAAACCAGCCCGACGCGCAAGCGAGGGCTTCGCTCGAATTCGGTAGTTTGCCCTCGCTCGCGCGTCGGGCTAGTACGGAATCGTGAACTCGACTGACCCAAACTTTCAACTCGCGGTGATTGACATCGTGAACCGGGATCGGGTTCGGCCGTTGCAACTCTTCGTCTCAGCAGCGTCGCGCGTCGCGTGAGTGGCTATAATTCCGGCGACCCTCGGCGGGTGTGGCCGTTCAGCAATGGTGCCTGATCGCCAGCAGCATTCGATTCTCAGTGAAACGGAACAATTCAATGATTGCTTCAGTACTCCATTCGATCCGTCGCCAGACGGCCTCGCTCGGCGTTGCGGCTTTGCTCCCGTTGGTCTTGAGTTGGGCTTCGGTCTCCCTCGGCGACGACCCACCCGTCGCGCAGAAGACTCCGATCGGGCAGTTCATCACGGTGAGCAGTCCGATCGACGATGCCGTGTTCAGTCGAGTCACGAACGCGGCGATCAAGTTGCAGAATCAGTCGGCTCAGGACGGGCGGCCGGCGATTCTCGTGCTGCAACTCGAATCGGGAACGAGTCAGTTTCATCACGTGCAGGGGTTGGCGAAGTTCCTCACTTCGGCTCAGGTTTCCAACGTGACGACGGTCGCGTGGATTCCGCAGACGGTGACGGGACCGAACGTGCTGATCGCGCTGGCGTGCAGGCAGATCGTGATGCACCCCGAGGCCGAACTGGGTGACATCGGGCGCGGCAAGCCGCTCGATCCCGATGAGCAGCAAGCCGCACTGGCCCTCGCGCAGAAGCGACACAATCCGAAGCTCAACTCGGCCATCGTGCGAGGCATGATGGACCAGCAGGTTCAACTGCTGCGTGCCCGGCTGCGCGTGAATGATGGCGGCAAGGACGAGTTGGAAACGCGAGTCGTCACCAAAGAAGAGCTGGAAACGCTGCGCAAGACCAACATCACGATCGAGGACGTGGACCAAACGCCCGTCAAGGAGGCGGGGCAACTCGGCACGTTCAAGGGGAGCACGGCTCGGGCACTCGACATCCTCGTCGTGCAGACCTCCGAGACGCGCGGAGCCGTCGCCGAGTTCTACGGCCTCCAGCGTGAGAGCCTGCGCGAACAGTCGGCCGACAAGGAAGTCCGCAAAGTGCGCCTCATCAAGGTCGATGGGATGATTGATCTGCTGCAAGAG
>JAYUFF010000791.1:0-1557 GCA_043738825.1 Schlesneria sp. | reverse complement strand
GGATGACCTACTACACGCGCGACGTGCCGCAGGTGTACGAGCAAGAAGCCCGTGAGGCCGCCGCCAAGGATGGTCATGCGCCGGCGAAAGTCGAGCATCACTGAGTCTGAGGTCCGGCTTTTGGAAAAGCCGGACTTCAAGACGATTTGCGGCATAGTGTGCCACGAGACGAGTGGCCCGAGAGGCCGACATGCTTTCTGTTCCGGTGGCGAACTCTGACGACCTGACGCGCGCGGCCCAAACAGCATCGGCTGTCGCAGTGCGTGGCGTGAGCTTCCGCTACGGCGAGCGAGAGGCTTTGGCGGGGATCGATTTCTCCGTCGAGCGGGGCGAGATCTTCGGGCTGCTCGGGCCGAATGGCGGTGGCAAGACGACGCTGTTTCGGTTGCTCGCGACGCTTCTGCCACTGCAACTGGGTGAGGTGCGGTTGCTCGGGTGTGACGTGGCTTCGCAGGCGCAGGCCGTGCGGCGGCGGATCGGGGTCACGTTTCAATCGCCCAGCCTCGACGGCAAACTGACCGTGGGCGAAAACCTGCGGCATCAGGCTCATCTGTACGGACGGCTCGGGCGCGAGGCTTCTCGGCGGATTGAAGATTTGGTTGGGCAACTCGGTCTGGCGGATCGCGTGAATCAGTTGGCCGGTTCGTTATCGGGGGGGCTCAAGCGGCGCGTCGAAATTGCGAAGAGCCTGCTTCATCGACCGGGACTGCTCCTGCTCGATGAGCCGAGCACGGGACTCGATCCCGGTGCGCGACACGATCTGTGGGCGTATCTCACTCGACTGCGAATAGAGCGACAGGTGACGATCCTCGTCACGACGCACCTGATGGACGAGGCCGAACGCTGCGACCGACTGGGCATTCTCGACCGGGGGCGGCTCGTGGCGCTGGGGACTCCCGACGAGTTGCGGCAGTCGGTGGGTGGCGATTGTTTGACGATTCAGTCGGCCGACCCGGACGAGTTGTCGCGACGGATCACTGCGCGGTTCGGAGTGAGTACTCGGCGGGTGGGTGATGCATTGCGAATCGAGCGTGAGGCGGGACACGAATTGTTGCGGGATCTCGTGGCCGCGTTTCCGGGCGAGATCACGGCAGTCTCGCTGGCGAAGCCGACTCTCGAAGACGTGTTCATCGCGCGGACGGGGCATCGTTTCTGGGATGCCGAAGCGGAGGGGAAGCCATGAGTGGGTCTGCGGCGAGTGAGAAAACTCAAGATAGAAGAGAAGAACCCCTCACCCTAGCCCTCTCCCCGCCAGTGTTAGATGCCCAGAAGACAGGGCGGGGCGAGGGGACAAAGCCGAAGTGTGAAGAAGAGCAAGACGAGAGCGGCGGGACTGCTTCGCCGGGGTTGTGGTTGCCGGTGTACACGCTCGCGCTGCGCGAGTTGGTTCGGTTTTTTCGGCAGCGGACGCGGGTTGTTGGTGCGCTCGGGCAGCCGATCATTTTTTGGGTGCTGTTTGGAGCGGGGCTGCACGGTTCGTTTCGCGGGCCGGCGGGGATGGAGGCGATGTCGTATCAGGAGTACTTCTTTCCCGGCGTGGCCGTGATGATTGTGATG
>JAYUFF010000790.1:0-1557 GCA_043738825.1 Schlesneria sp. | reverse complement strand
GGGACCAGCTCGCTTCGAGCGCCGGCCCACCCTGAAGAAACTTTCGAGAATTGATGGTGGGCCGGCGCGGCGAAGCGCCGCTGGTCCCACCCTACATTCTGTGCAACTTCAATCTTGACGGAGCCGTGCGCGATGTCGGGACAGAATTGGCAACTCAACACGGTTTTGATACACATGTCACTCACTTTGAGTTGCGGCAAATGATGGAGTCGCGAGACTGAACTCCGCTTCCGAGGTTCCACGGGGACTTCGGAAGTTTTCGTTTCCGGTCTGTTGGTCGCGGCACTTGTCATTCGGCTTGAAGACGCACGATTTTGGAAGGCCCTCGTGATGGCGATGATTTCTCAGGACGTGGCGATGGGGGTGGGAATCATCACTTTGTGTGTGATGCTGTGGTTGCGCGCAGGCTGGTTGCTCGAACAGACTCGCAAGGGGCGGCGGCTGGTCGAATGGTGCGGACCGGCACGAGCACCGTGGGTTTTGAGAGCCGTGCTCTTGGTCGGCATCGCGTTCGGCGGACTGCTGGCCTACGGAGTGATTCGGCCGATTCAATGGTGATGAGTTGTCGGCGTTCGTTTGAATCGGCGAACCGCCGGCGCGAGGCACCCGGTTCGGCGGACCTCTCAAGCTTCCGCACGGCCCAGACGACTCAGCGCCTCGCGCGCCGTTTCTGCCACGACTTCGTCCTCATCCGCCGACGCTGTTTTCAGCGCGGCGATGACCGACTCGGAGGCCACGTCCGCGCGACCGAGGGCCAGCGCGGCATGTTCACGCACGAGCGGCTCCTCATCGTCGAGCGCGATCACCAACGGATCGACGAGCGCTGCGGCCTGCGGTCCCCACGCGGCCACTGCGGCCGACACGTTCTCGCGCACCTCGGCTTGCTCGTGCGACAACAGCCTGCCGTAGCGAGGGGCCAGCAGTGCGAGATCAACATCGGATCGCTCGCCGAGCGCCGTCACGATGGCCGCAGTCATCAACGGTTGAATTCCTTCGTCGTCGAACAGCGATAACAAGACGCCCTTCGACGACTCGTCGTTGGATCGGATTCGTCCCAAGGCTCGCGCCGCTTCAAACCGAACGTCAATGTCCGAGTCACTCAGCCGTGCAGTCAACTCGTTGGCGATGTCGATCCAGGGCGTGACATCTCCGGTGGACAATCGTTTCAGTTCACCGAGCTGCTTGGCGGCCAAGGCTCTCACCGCCGAGTCGGCATCGCTCAGCGAGTGCCGACTCCACACCGCCGTATCATCGAGCGTGCCAAGCGATTTGATCGCCAGCAGCGCGCGATAACGTTCGTCCGGCGTGGTCGCCTGTTGCAGAGCGTTAATCCACTCATCGAGCGAACGACCGGAAAACGGTGAGTCAATGCGAGCCATCTGATGCGGGAGCCTCCACAAAATCATCGTGCCATCTCGGCCAAGCGGCCGGGACGCGGATTGTGTGTCGGCGGCGGAACGAGTTCAACCGCTCCGCTTGTTGAGGCAGAGCCTTCGCATTTTTCAAATGGGGGTGCCACGGTCACGGAGCTTCGACGTGGCCGTGCGAGGATGTGAA
>JAYUFF010000789.1:0-4203 GCA_043738825.1 Schlesneria sp. | reverse complement strand
GCCGCGCCACTGGGGCCGTACTCACACGCGACTCGCTATCCCGAACCGTCCGCGAATCACCAACCCATCATGCAGGCCGGGCACACGACCTGGCAGGAGCCTGCCCGCGAACGCGCCTTGCGATCCCGAGCGCGACCGCCGAACTATTCCTCAATCGGTCCCCGATGAGACATTCTTGGTGAGCCGGGCGGCGTCAGCGGCTTTGCACAAAAAATGTAGGGTGGGTACTGCCCACCACAAACGATGGTGGAATGGTGGGCAGTGCCCACCCTACATGAAGTATGCAACCTGATTATTTGTGCAAAGCTATCGTGGCCTCGCGAATCACGTGGCCGTTGGCGAACAGTTGGACCTGATTGGCGCGAGACCACTGCGGGCCGAGGACTCGCACTTCATCGCCGAGTCCTGTCGCCGTCTCGCCCGAGTGGTACTTGTCGTTCACGGTGATCTCGGTAAGCAAGCCGTAGCTCACCATGACTCGGCCCCGAGCGTCTGCATCGCGCCGTTGGCATCGAGCACCGTGATGCGGCACGGCAGCGGCTGCTTTGAGTCGGCATCAATGACCGTGACTTCGAGCGTCGCCTCGCGCAGTGCCTCACGAACGGAACGACTCACCAGCGTGATCTGACCGACGCGAATGTCGTCCGATGCGGCCTTGCTCGCGGGCGGAGATTCGATGAGCAGCGAGTTACCTCCCTCGACCAAGGCACCCACCGGAATGGCGAATGTCACGACCATGTCGTTCTCATCGACAGTCAACGCGCCCAATTTCTTACGGTTCAGCGAAACATTCCAAGCCTGCTTCACATCCTGCTGCCGCACGAACAACGTCTGCTCGGTCGTGTTCTTCGTCGAGGCAAACGTCACATCCAGCCGCTGGCCGTGCGGAGTCTCGGGAAACTCGGACCACTCCCGCTCGACACCACTTCGCAAGTGAAGCAGCTTTGGTTCGATGACCGTTCGTTTGGATGCCGTGTCCTCTGCAAACGAGCCTGTCGCACCCAAGACTAGCAATACGGCAACACGCATCGCGGTCATGACGAACTCCGACCCCTGACTGGCAACTCGTTGGAAGAATCCGACGGCGGTGAGCATCATGCTATCCGTTCGGCTCATGCAGTCACGTCACCGAGGAAGGCAGGGCCAATGCCTTTTTCAATTTGGGTGCCACGGTCACGGAGTCCTCGACGTGGCCGTGTGAAGCTGTGAAGGTGGTTTTACAATCTCACGGCCACGTCGAAGCTCCGTGACCGTGGCACCCAATTACCTGGATTCAACAAGGCGATGGCCTTGGAGCCGCCGTTCTCGATCTCGACAATGAGGGAGACCTCGATCTCGTCGTGACGACTGGTGGACGGACATCGGAGCAGGCCAGACGCCGACGGTGTCTGGCCTGCCGTGAAGCATGGAGACCACGCTGTGTGCGGGACTCCCGACCTCGCACCGCGATGCGACCGCAGGTCTCCAACGGCTGGCCGGTCTTCGATCCGGCAGGTATGTTGTTCGCCAGGAGACCACCATGCCGTTCGCCCACCGCGTCACACTGTTGATTTGTTTTGGATGCCACTGGTTGGCAGCGATCGCTCGTGCCAATGACCCCTCGGTTGTCGAGCCGCCCGAAGAACTGCGGCAACAGTTGAACCTCTCACCCTTCTACAAGAAGTGCCTCACGCCCGGCGGCTTTGCCATCGTGAGCAGCGACAAGGTCTCGGATTTCGCGCTGTGCGAGGCGGCCTACGTCGTGAACTCGATGCTGGCCGGACGCGACGACGTGCGACAGGCTCTTGTCAAAAACAAGGTCCGGCTGGCGGTGATGGCTCCGACCGAATTGACCTGCGACATTCCCGAACACAGCGACCTCACGCCCCCGGCGTATTGGAACAGACGGGCGCGGGGACTTGGCTCAACCCCCGTGCGGCCGGCCGTCAGTTGCGGTGAAGAGAACGTGCTCGCCCTCTCGGGCGACCCGTACAGCACGGAGAGCATCCTCGTCCATGAGTTCGCTCACGCCATCCACGACATGGGGCTGACTTCGGTCGATCCGACGTTCGATCCGCGTTTGAAGGCCATCTATCAGGAAGCGATGGACGAAGGGTTGTGGAAAGGAAAGTACGCGGCCACAAATCATCACGAGTACTGGGCCGAGTCGGTTCAAAGCTGGTTCGGCACGAACCGCGAGAACGATCACGACCACAACCACGTCAACACGCGCGACGAACTCAAAGAATACGACCCGCGCATCGCCAAGCTGGTCGAAGAAACGTTCCCGAACAACAACTGGCAGTACATCCGACCCGACAAACGGATAGAAGAATCGGCTCACCTGAAGGGCTTCGACCGCGCAGCGGCTCCGAAATTCGCGTGGCCTCCCCAAGTCATCAAGGCGTTTGATGAACATCAGGCCAAAACCAAAAAGAAGGATGACTAGACGCAGCCTCTGAACAAAGTAGCCATCATCGCTCCGCGTGATGAGCCTTCCGGTACAAACTCCCGATCCATGCGCGAGTTCGTTCGCAGATTCCACTGTCGGATGAAAACTTCGGCAAAGTTAGGTGGCGCGGCCGGAACGCTCGAATGTCTCTCGTGAAAGGCTCATCACGCGGAGCGATGATGGCTACTTTGCAAATCCTTTTGTTGCCCTAACCACACTCACTTTTCGCACGATGAAGGACCAACCATGACCGTCAACTGGCAAGGCGTTTTCCCCGCAGCGACGACTCAGTTTCGCAGCGACTTCTCGGTCGATATTCCCGCCACGCTCAAGCATCTCGAAGCGATGATCGAGGCGGGGATTCATGGCCTTGTCATGCTGGGGACGGTGGGGGAGAACTGTTCGCTCGAACGGCACGAGAAGCTGGAGGTGCTCAAGGCGACCGTCGAGCACGTGCATGGTCGCATCCCCGTGCTGACGGGAGTGGCCGAGTTCACGACGGCTCTCGGGTGCCGGTTCGCCGAGGACGCGAAGCGGGTCGGCGTGGATGGCCTGATGGTCCTTCCCGCGATGGTCTACAAGGCCGACCCGCGCGAGGCGATGGCTCACTTCCGCACGGTGGCCCGCGCGACCGATCTGCCGATCATGGTCTACAACAACCCGATCGTGTACGGCGTCGATATCACACCGTCGATGTTCGTCGATCTCGCCGACGAACCGACGTTGCAGGTCATCAAAGAATCCTCCGACAACGTCCGCCGCATCACCGACCTCACCAACGCCTGCGGCGCGCGCTACAAGCTGTTCGCCGGCGTGGACGATCTGATTCTGGAGAGCCTGCTGCTCGGCGCGACCGGCTGGGTCTCGGGCCTCGTCAACGCCTTCCCGCGCGAGAATCGTCTGCTCTGGGACTTGGCCAAGGCGG
The DNA here is from genome assembly GCA_043738825.1 of Schlesneria sp. GTDB lineage: Bacteria > Planctomycetota > Planctomycetia > Planctomycetales > Planctomycetaceae > Schlesneria. Next base: position 847 of record JAYUFF010000789.1, on the reverse strand, counting down.
ATCGCTGGGCCGAGGCCCGCGAGGTCTATCGCTGGTACACGCCGCTCCTGCACCTGGACACTCATTTCAAACTGGTCCAGTACATCAAACTCACCGCCCAGGAATGCGGCTACGGCACCGAACTGACCCGCCCCCCCAGACTCCCCCTCGTCGGCCAGGAACGCGAAGAGATCCTCGCCATCATCCACAAGGGAATCGCCACGCGACCGAAGATTTGAACCTCGCAGGGTGCGTGAAATCTTCGGAACGCACCATCAATGAGCGTGCGACTGCACCGTTTCTGTTCCCGAATGCGGCCGCGCTGCTGCTGACGTGATGCGATAACTTTGAACGATGAGGTCAGCGGCGGTTCTCGGATTTGGGCGTCTTCATTCCAGCGATTAGCGGTGAGGTGAGCTGCTCATAAAGGCCAAAGAGCAACTCGACTCGCTCGCGGTCGTTGTGAAACGCTTTCGTTCGATAGCAAGCATCGACGGCTCGGTCGAGTTCGACATGAGCCTTCGCGAGCTTCGCAGGCATGGTGACGGGATCGTACAGATCGGCCAGGCTCGCATCGGGGAATACCGCGCGGGCATCAAGCACCGTCTGCGCTTTCATCTCGACGGTCGTTTGGCGTTTCTCCGTTGACGATTCGGGCCATGGATAATTGTTGTAGACCAGCTTGACGGAGTAGCGGTAATCCGACTTCAGTCGCCCGCACACTTGCCGGACCCACGCCATGTGCATCGATGACGACAGCACCCCGAATTGAAACAGCGTGACACTCGTATTGATGAAGCAGAGATCGCTGATGAGCGTCCGTGGGTCCATGAACCCAATCGGGATGTATTGCCGACGCTCCGATGAG
>JAYUFF010000788.1:0-4204 GCA_043738825.1 Schlesneria sp. | reverse complement strand
GGTGGGACAGGGCGAACTGGACGGAACGACCGACACGCAGATCGTCTCGCTGATGGTCGGCCGTGGTGTGTCGGAACTGTTCCCGACGGTGCCGCATTTGCCGGGCGAAGTGCTGCTGTCGTTGAAGGGCCTTTGTGGCGAACGATCTCCGCAAGATGTGACGTTTGAACTGCGGCGCGGTGAGATTCTCGGCCTGGCTGGCCTGATCGGAGCCGGTCGCACCGAGACGTTGCGTTGTTTGTTTGGCCTCGATGCGGTGACGAGTGGGAGCGTGCTGATCGCTTCAAATCGGGCTGACTTGGGAAACCGGGCCAGCTTGAAATCGAAAGCCCCCCTCACCCTAGCCCTCTCCCCGCCAAGCCGGGGTGAGGGGACCAGAGTACTGCCCCACTCCACGCGCGGTCGCATCCGTGCGGGACTTGGCCTCGTCTCGGAGGACCGCAAGACCGAGGGCCTCGCGCAGACAAGAACGATCGCCGACAACATGACCTACAGCCGACTCACGCCCTATTCGCGCGGTGGCGTGCTCAACTTGGCACGCCGGCGCGAGGAGGTTGTTCGTTGGATGCAGCGGCTTCAAGTCAAAGCCAACTCCCCCGATCAGACGATCGGCGAGTTGTCCGGCGGCAATCAACAAAAGGTCGCCATTGCACGCGTGCTCCATCAGCAGGCCGATGTGTTGCTGCTCGACGAACCGACGCGAGGCATTGATGTCGGGACCAAGGCCGAGATCTACCGTTTGATGGGCGAACTGGCGGCCGAGGGGAAGGCGATCATTTTCGTCAGCTCGTATCTGACCGAGTTGCTCGCCGTCTGTGATCGCGTCGGCGTGATGGCTCGTGGCCGGTTGAAAGAGATTCGCCCCGCCGCCGACTGGACCGAAGAGGCGGTGATGAGCGTCGCGGTGTCGGTCGCAGCCCCATGAAAATCACCGGCATCTTCGCTCGTCGTGTGGAACGGCCGCCGCACGAGGGGAAGCGACAAACAGTCCGGCGGCGGAACGGCCATGATGTTTGATGGCACGATTTCCGGAACCGAGACGGACACGGGGCGAGGTCAGAACTCCGCGCTCTTGGGGGTTCTGGGGAACGGGATGCAGTCGCGGATGTTGGTCATGCCGGTGACGAGCTGAACCGTCCGTTCGAGGCCGAGGCCGAAGCCGCTGTGCAGGACCGTGCCGTACTGGCGGAGTTCGAGGTACCACCAATAGTCCTCGGGGTTCAGGCCGCATTCCTTCATGCGGTCGATCAGGACTGAGTGCCGTTCCTCGCGCTGGCTGCCGCCGATGATCTCGCCGATGCGCGGGACGAGGACATCCATCGCGCGAACCGTTTTTCCGTCCTCGTTGCAGCGCATGTAGAACGATTTGATCTCGCGCGGGTAGTCGGTCAGGATCACCGGCTGCTGGAAGTGCTGCTCGGTCAGGAAGCGTTCGTGCTCGGACTGCAGGTCCTTGCCCCACGAGATCGGGTACTCGAACGGATGCCCGGACTTTTCGAGGATGCCGATCGCCTCGGTGTACGTGAGGCGGATGAAGTCGTGCTCGACGATGTTCTGGAGTGAGGCGAGCAGCGTCGGCTCGATCCGCTCGTTGAAGAACGCGAGGTCGTCGTGACAGTGATTCATCACCTCCTTCACGATCGAGCGGACGAAGGACTCGGCCAGGTCCATGTTGTCTTCGAGTTCGTAGAACGGCATCTCGGGCTCAATCATCCAGAACTCGGCGAGGTGCCGCGTCGTGTTCGAGTTCTCGGCGCGAAACGTCGGGCCGAACGTGTAGACATCGCCGACGGCCGTCGCATAGATCTCCCCTTCGAGTTGGCCGCTGACCGTCAGCCCCGCCTTCTTGCCGAAGAAGTCGTGGCTGTAATCGAGCGGCCCCTTCGACTGCTGCAACTTGGCGAGGTCGAGCGTGGTCACCTGAAATTGCTGCCCGGCTCCTTCGCAGTCGCTGGTAGTGATGATCGGCGTTTGAACATAGAGGAAGCCACGAGCTTGGAAGAACCCGTGGATCGCGGCACAGAGCGCGTTGCGCACGCGAGCGATCGCGCCGAACGTGTTGGTGCGCGGACGGAGATGGGCCTTCTCACGAAGGAACTCCATCGAGTGACCCTTTTTTTGGAGCGGGTACGTCTGCGGGTCGGCCATGCCGAGCAGCTTCAGGCTGCGTGCGTGGACCTCAACTCGTTGCCCTTTGCCGAGTGACTCTTTGACCTCACCGATGATGGCGACGCTCGCGCCGGTATGAATCTGCTTGATGAGCGATCCGTAGTCGGGGACGTTCGCATCCACCACGATCTGCACGTTGGCGAGGCAACTGCCGTCGTTGACTTCGAGGAACGCGAAGTCTTGCTTGGACTCGCGCTTGGTGCGGACCCAGCCTCGCACATCGACTTCGGTGCCCGGTGGAACCTCACGGAGAATTTGGACGACTTTGGTGCGCGGCATGTTGAGTTCGTTTTGAAGAAGGGGCCAGGAGTCAGGAGACAGGCGTCAGGAAGAACGGAAGGACCAAGGATAGCGTCACGTCTGACTATTGCTGCTCTGACTCCTGATCCCTGACTCCTGACCCCTTCAGCCGAGGGAGTTTCCAAATTCGAGCGGCAACATGCAAACGAAAACGGCCCTCGGATGAATCCGAGGGCCGCTGTTCGTTGTAGCAGACCAGTCCTTGCGAACTGGAGTCATCACTTCACTGTGTCACTCGATCAGTCCAGCATACCGAGCAGCCGGGACAGACCACCGCGATGAGCGGCTTTCTTTTCTTCTGGCGGAACTGGAGCCGGAGCGGCTGGTTCCGTGGCTGGCATCATGGCCGGAGTGGCCGGAGCATAACCATTCGTGGTGCAACCGCTCGTGGTGCAACCGCTGTTGCAGGCGGTCGTGCAACCTTTGTCGCAGCAGCCCTTGACCACTTCGTAGCCACACAGGCGGAGAGCCTGCTGGGCCTGACGAACCACACCTCGGTCGCAATCACCCAACGCACAGGTCAGGGCGGCGACGACTTCGGGGCAGCAGCAGCAATTCTTGCGAATTTGATCGCCAATCTTATCTGCTGCGGTACGACGAACTCGTTCATCAGCATCGTTCAAGCCATAGACGAAAGCCGTCATGATCTCTGGATTGCAGATGCAGTCATATCGGTTACCGAGCTTGCGGAGCGCGGCACGTCGTTGGCGGGCATAGCAGGCCGTTTGCGAAGTGTAGATCAGCTTGGCGATATCACAAGGATTCGCGTTGCAGCATTTGGTTTCGCAAACAGGCGTGCAGGTTGTCGCACATGCGGCAGGAGCGCCACATGTCGGAGCACATGAAGAAGCACAGTTGTGCTTCGCGAACAATCCACTCAGCAAACCGCCACCGCACGATTTCGTGCAGCAGGTGCTTGCAGGAGCGCATGATGCAGCGGGAGCTGCACATGCTGGAGCACAGCTCGCAGGAGCCGCACAGGCGGGAGCACAAGCAGGTGCACAGGCCACAGCCGGAGCTGCACAAGCCGGAGCACAAGCTGGCGCACAAGTCGCAGCAGGAGCTGCACAAGTCGCAGCCGGAGCACAAGCAGGTGCGCAGGTTGCAGCGGGAGCCGCACAAGCAGGAGCACAGGCGGGTGCACAAGCTGCAGCAGGAGCTGCACAAGCGGGAGCACAGCCATTGCCAGTATTGCAGCAAGCACCACCGGCCGAAGAAGAAGTGCAGCAACCGGTCGGGCAGCAAGAGTCACAGCACGGTGGCTTGATGTCCGAACAACGTCGCTGATACGTGTGAACGGTCGGACAGCACGGTCGGACGATCACGGGTTTACAACACGCTGGCTGGCAGGTTGATGCACAGCCACAACTTTTTGCGGCACCGCAGCCTCCACTAAGACCACAGAACCCGGCATTCGCCAGGTTAGCCATGCTCATGGCGGCGAGCACAGCACCACAGAACTTGATCCATCGCATAGAACAACGTCTCCTTCCCTTGGGAATCTCAAAACGAATGAGTCTTCATTGACCCATTTCGACCGGGCTGGTGAGCCTTGGAACCCCAGGCGATGTATTCCGTATCCTCGGAGAATCCACATCGCCCGCGACGCGCGTCGCGGTTCGTTCGACTTTGTTGAAGTGCCAATCCCGGTCTTACTTATCGCTCCGTAACAATTTCTCCGTCCGAAATCTTGCAATCTATGCGACAGTCTGTCGTTGGCTGCCGCCCCCCTCAC
>JAYUFF010000787.1:0-1558 GCA_043738825.1 Schlesneria sp. | reverse complement strand
GACGCAGAGCGTGATCGACCCAGGCACTGTTGGTTTGCAACATCTCGGGAATGCGCCGTCGGTCGTAGCCGCGCGGTACGACCACTTCGAGACCCTTGTCGAGCGTCACGCGGAAGCGGAGGTATCGCGCGCGGGCACTCTCTCGAATGATGTAGGGAAACGATGAGTTCGACATGGGCGACACTCCGCGAACGTCCGGGCTGCCGCGTTCTAGCCAAAAGCCTCGTCTGCGCGAAGTGCGAGCCGACAGATGCGATCAACTGCGCGAACTGATGACGAGCAGACTCAATTCGACGACGACTTTCCCACGAACGCGACTGGGTGACGGCAACGCAAGAAACGACACGTCGATCGGCGCGCGTGTCATCGATCACAGAAATGTCCCTGAAAACAGGCCGTGCATGAAATACAACGACCATCGACAGATGGTGACTCCGAAAGTACTGAACTCATCGTTGGCACACAGATGCCTTCAGCGATCTCTTTCAAAGTTTCTGGCACGAGCGCTGCGATCTCTGATTCCCCCGTGTGCCTGATGTCAAAACGAAGGCGGTCATCAAAAGGAAGTCGAGGGAATCATGTTTCGTCGCACGCTGGTCGGAATGGTGGCGGTGGTTGGTTTGATGTGTGTGGCTGCGGGAACGGCTTCGGCCGGTCATCACAGTCATTGCGGTGGCGGTGGTGGGCACGGAGGTTTCGGCGGTGGATACGGCGGAGGCTATGGCGGTGGTTACGGTGGAGGCTACGGTGGATATCGTCCGCCGGTCGTTGTCTACCAACCTCCCGTGTATGCGAATCCCGGTTATGGCTACGGCGCTCCGGGTTGTCATCACGGCGGCTACGGTGGTTACGGCGGCAATGGAGGCGGCTTCGGTGGTGGGTACGGAGTCCCGAATGGTGGCTATGGCTCCTACGGGGGAGGACTGGGATACGGTGGCTCGAACTTCGGGATCTATTTCTCGAGGTAGCCTCGCTCAGACGCTCCTGTGCGTCAGGGTGAGAAGCCGCACCTGATTTGAAGGCTCATCACTCAGCCCCCGGCTTACCGGGGGCTGTTTTCGTGGTCGGCACGGTTCTCGTCAGAGACAGAGCCTCAGACCCGCTTCATCTGCGACCAGACATCGCCGTCGAACAGCGTGACGAGTTTGGCCAGCCCGGCGGCGGCGAGTTCCTCGCCCGTCACAAACTTGCCGGGGTTGTTCCATTTCTTGATGGTCTCGATGGCCGCCTCTTCGGTGCAGCCGAACAGTCGCGCGAGGAGCGCGTCGTGATCGGCTTCCATCGTGCGAAAGTGTCGCGCCCATTCGGCGGCCTCGTCCAGGCGCACCTGCTCCTCACTCTGCCAGCGAATCGGATGGAAGAGGAGCGTGGAATGAGGCGTCACGTACCGGTCGAGGCACGCCGCGAACGGCATCAGTGCGGCCGAGCTGCATTCTCCCGCGACGACGGCGGTGGCCTGGAGTCCTCGCAGGCGGATCAGGCTCGCCAGCGCCAAGCCCGTGAACGCGCTCCCCCCGCACGAATCGAAGAAGATCGTCCCGCGTGAGTTCCTTGGGAT
>JAYUFF010000786.1:0-4207 GCA_043738825.1 Schlesneria sp. | reverse complement strand
ATGCCCCGGCGGTTAGTGTGTCGTTCATCAAATCAAAAAGTTCCGAAGAAATGAAAGCGGCGATGAATCCCCGCACTCCAAAGATGGCAAAAGTCGAGGTTCGGGGTGAGGGCAATCGTGGTCCGGGCGTGATTCTCAATCGCCCCTCACCCCCGGCCCCTCTCCCCAAGGAGGCCGGGCCATCGCCTTGTTGAATCTGGGTAATGAGGTGCCACGGTCACGGAGCTTCGACGTGGCCGTGAGAGTGGGAAACAGCCTTCACCTCCTCGCACGGCCACGTCGAAGCTCCGTGACCCTGGCACCCCCATTTGAAAAAGGCGATGGCCCTGCCAAGGGGCGAGGGGAGTGGAGAAGATGACGGATCATAGTTTCACCGGAAAAACCTGGACCGCGACGTAGGCGGGTTTGCTCTCAACGGTCGTCAGCAGGCTCGGTCCCCACGCTTCGATCTGCTCGCGGCGCGAGTCACTCGGCACGCCGAAGGCCGCGTGATTGGGAAGCGCCAGCGGCGCGCCGAGCACTCCCGCCGACTGCAACTCGGCGAAGCGACTCGGGTGCGCGACATCGGTGTAACCGTAGCTGCCCGGTTCGAGATAACGCAAAATTTCCGACCAGTTGACGAGAACATGCGTGATGCCGTGCTGACGCAGCGTCGCGCGGATGTCCTCGACGGGCCGCTGCCTCAGCGCGCCCGAGGCCGTCCTCTCGAAGAACCATTGCTCGAACAGCGACCGATCGAAGACCGTGTTGTAGACGTGGGAGAAGCGGGCGTGGAACAGAGCCGCCTCGCCGACGCAGAGGACTTTCATCTCGCGCGGCAGGCGACCCGCATCGAGTTCGTCGTCGAGCCATTTCTGCGAGGGAGACTTCACCAGCTCGCGCGCCGCCTTCAGTTCGATCCGCCCCGCGTTGAAGCCGCCGAGGTTCAGCATCACGCCCGCGTTGAACAGGACGTTCGCGGCGATGAGCAGCGCGACGAGCCAGGCTGCAATGACTTGAAGTGGGCCTCGCAGAACGGCGAACAACCACGCGGCTCCGGCTCCGGCGAGCAGCGCGACCGCCGGGAACATCGGCACGTAGAAACGGTCGATGTGATGCGTCAGCACGAACCAACTGAGAAACTGCCAGCCGATGAACGCCCACACGCACCAGACTCGCCGCCGCCACGAGGCCAGCAGCGCGAGCGGAGCCAACCCGAACATCAGCGAACTGTGCCAGTCGTTGTTCGCCGTGACATCCGTCAGCTTGACGAACAAGTCCGCCAGTCGCTCCATCGTGCTGCCGTAACTCTTCGCGGCATGACCTCGTCGCCACTGCGCGTCCAACTCTGCATCGCGTCCCTCGCCACCGAAGACCGAGTACGCGAGCGGATACACGGGATTGCCCGTCTCGACCGCGTTCTTCAGCAGCCAAGGCCCGACAGCAACGAGGACTCCCATGCCAAACAAGGCCAGCCCGACGAAGCCTTTTCTCGCGCGCGCGGCCAACGGTTCGTGGGCGAGTGCCGCACGCAACGCGATCATCGCCGCCAGCGGCAGCACGACCGAGACGGCTCCCGTGTACTTGCACGCCATCGCGGACCCGGCCAGCAAACCGCAAAGACCGACGAGGCGCAGTCCGGTCCCCTCGCCCCTCGCCTTGGAGGGGAGAGGGTTAGGGTGAGGGGTTCTTTCTTCGGCTGACTGTGTTGGCAAGGTCTGTTCACCGCTCGGCCCCCTCACCCTAACCCTCTCCCCCGAGGACGGGGGAGAGGGGACAAGACGGGACACGTCATGTTTCCTGACTCCTGTCTCCTGACTCCTGTCTCCTGTCTCCTGTCCCCCGACTCCTGACTCCTGCCCCCTGACCCCTTCCTCCCGCCACACGATCCGCAGTCCGACCGCCAGCGCCGCGAACAGGTAGCACGCCAGCCCCCCCTCGGCATACGCGATGATCGAGATGCGGTAGGCCCACGGCGTCGTCAGCCACACGAGCGCGGCGAGGCTTCCCGCCGCCGGGCCGAACCACCGCCGGCCCGTCGCATACAGACCGAGCGCCGTCAGCGGCGCGAAGCCCGCGAGGACCGCCTGTCCCGCGAGTGCCCCCGATTCCCAATCGCCATGCAGCACCATCCCGCACAGCAGCAGCATCTCGGTCAGAAACGGAAAGCTCGTGTAGACGTTGTGAGGCAGCCGCGCGATGTGGCCCGCTTGGAACCACTCCTTCGGCCCGCCAAGGTGATACTCGACGACATCGAAGTCGGTCTGAGGCGACATCGCGCCGAGCAGCAGGCAAAACACAAACGGCGCGACGACCCACAGTGTGACTCGCCCTGTGAATCCGACACCTGAGTCGTTCGCCGCAGCGCCCATGCGATCGGCCTGGCTGACAGCCGACGAGCCGACAGCCGGCAGCCGACTCTTCCGTTTCCCACTCCACTCCACCACGACCGGCAGCAGCAGCCCGATCAGCAACGGCCAGCGATTCATCATTCCCAGCCGCCCCAACCCGAGCATCGCCAACGACACGCCCGCCAGTCCGAGACAGCCTGCAAAGAACAATCGCTCGGCGGGATTGAGGGCCGCGCGGACTCGCAGCCCGCGCAGAATGAGCGACCCCAGACCCCAAGCGCCCAGCCAGATCAACGAGGCACTCAACAGGAACGGCACGCGCTGGCCGAGGTACAGCCAACTCCACGGAGCGGCGTTGGCGATGACGGGCGGATCGAGCAGGTCCATCAAGTCGAACGGCAACTTGGCCCAGATCATCCACCGTGCGGCGGGCGGATTGTTGGGGAGGCCGAAGCTGTGAAACCACGCGGTAAACGCGCTGAGCCAAACCAAACTCAACGCCACGCGCCACGTGACTCCGCGAGGGAGCGCAGGCTCTGTCGAGACGGGGCTGTTTGCGGCAGCGGATTCCGGGCGAGGACGACTTCGACTCACGAAACGATTCCGGATGCTTGGACGAGTCCAGAGGAAGGGTTGAACGGCAACATCGTCCAAGGTAGCCCTGTCGCTCCGCGACAGGAAGCGCGAGGCGGAATGACGGTCGGTTCGCAGTCGCACAGGGGCCAATGCCGTCAGACTCGGACAGAGCCTCATGCTCTCCGCGCCTCAACAGACCCGCATTGATCGGGCAACACCGCCCGCAGTCGGGCCTCACTCAGAGTCTGTCCGAGAACTGGACTTGCCGCAGCAGGTGTCGAAGTCTTGGCTGGGGTGGGCTTTGCCTAACAAATACGGCGGCTCACAAAATGTAGGGTGGGCATTGCCCACCAACTCACAACGCATTGTGGTGGGCAATGCCCTACGATTTGTTAGGCAAAGCCGCTGGGGGTGCCACGGTCACGGCTTGGCGTGGCCGTGTCTGCGCGACAACCACAGCACGGCCACACCAAGCCGTGACCGTGATACCCCGAAAACAAGCCCTTTCTTTTCGGAGAGCCTCTCACTGCGGATGGATTCTGGCAGGCTTCAACGAAGGGGAGTCCACTCACCCATCGGATGCGCGCCGGCGTTCAGTTCGTCCGTTGAGTCCGCGCCGTCCGAATCGTCGATGGCTTCGATCCCGAGCAGCACCACGGCGGCGGCGGCTCGTTGGTCGAGATGCCGGAGGGGAGCCGATGAGGGACGAGGCTGCCGCGACATCGATGGTCTCGCGCGGAGCACGACGGCCGACGATGATTCCGTGGTGAGTCCTGCCTCCGGCTCCGCCCACAACAGCGATCCGCCGACGATCAAAGTCGCTGCCGCGAGTGACAGCGATGCCAACCGTCCTCGTGTCGTGAACCGCCCCGAACCGACATTCATTGGAACGTGCATGGCCTTCCATCCCGAATCGAGAACCTGTGGCCGAAACTGTCAACCGACATCAACTCGGTCAGCGCGAGCACTGGCCGACACGGCATGACAGTCATCCTCCTTGATTGATGCGGGCGGCTGCGAAGTTCCGCCGCGAACAAGACCCGTGCTTATCGTTTCGGCCACCGGGCCGCGTCATCGTCACGAAACGATCCGCTCGTGCGATGAACCGTGCCACCGGACGGCCTGTCGAACCGAGCCTGTCGGTCGGGCGATCCCTGCCGCCGCGCGAAAGCCTGCCGGTTGTAAGGCATCGGCGGTCGCTCGGTCAGGGCCATCGCCTGTTTCAAATGGGTGTGCCACGGTCACGGAGCTTCGACGTGGCCGTGCGAGGACGTGAAGGCGGTTTCCCACTCTCACGGCCA
>JAYUFF010000785.1:0-1560 GCA_043738825.1 Schlesneria sp. | reverse complement strand
GGCAATCGCGGCGGCGATCAGAGCCTGTAATCTCTACAACGTCGCGGACGAATTGCTTCAATCGCGACGAACAGAGGCCGCCGAGTAGGTTTGATCGTGGCGAAGGTTCTTCGTTTCTGACATGACATGCTCACGCAAGCTGAACGGGTGCGAAGTTCTCGCGCTGAAAACTCATCGCGGCACGGTTGCTGCTTTGGATGAGCCGTGGTGACTGCGAGCAGCTTGCTCAGTTCCAATCCTTTGCTCCTCTGCAAATAATGAGGCCCCTCGATGTCGATACGATGTTCGACACCGAGAACCCCGGAAAGCAGAGAGCGTCGCGATGCAGTTGGTGGCAGCAAAATTGAGTCCAATCAGCCAGTTCGGAGTCTTATTGACACCCCGGCAGTGGACGATCGCGACAATCGTGGTGGCGGTGTTTGCGGTCTGCATCGGAGTCTGGTTCATCTTGCAGTTGCGAGCATGGTTTCGCGATGATGCCGGTCATGCGGATGACAACTTGAAATTGCTCACTCAGTTCCGAGATTTGCATCGGGAGGGTGGGTTATCCGAGGACGAGTACCGATTGATTAAGAGGCAATTGATCGCGGGTCGCACCTCGCAATCGACGGCCGGGCAAGGCTCTCCGGCATCGGCGAAGACCGCCGATCAACCGCAGGCAGCGAATGGGATGGACGGGCCGCACAACGCAACGGATGGCGAATCAAGATCGGGCGACAAACCGCCGACGATGGAGGCGGAGACTCGCGATACGACGGACAGGGAACAGACGACCAAGGAAGGGTCCGGAAAGAATCCGGAAGACAGTCACTGAAGGATCATGGCAGGGCCAGGGACGCGCCGCTTGCTTTCATCATTGAAGTATTCACCGACGAAACACCCTCGGCAGCGTTGAAGGAAAGCCAATGACTTCGGGACGAGATTTTATGTCCGCTGGAAAACGCGGACCGACCGGAAAGAAAAATGCCAACTGTTCGTTCTGTCGCAAGAGCTACCGCGAAGTCGGGCCGCTCGTCGAGGGACCGGACGAAGTTTACATCTGCGGCGAATGCATCGAGCTGTGCCAGAGCATCCTCGATCAGGAGCGCAAACGTCGGGGAACCTCGACCAAGCTCTTCAACCGCGTTCCCACGCCGCGCGAGATCACCGAACATCTGAACCAGTACGTGATCGGGCAGGATCGCACGAAGAAGATCCTCTCCGTCGCGGTTCACAACCACTACAAGCGACTGATGGCGACCGCCGACATCGACAACGAGGTCGAGATCGAAAAGTCGAACATTCTGCTGATCGGGCCGACCGGCTCGGGCAAGACGCTGATGGCGCGAACGCTCGCCCGCCTGTTGCAGGTTCCGTTTGCCATCGGCGACGCCACGACACTGACCGAAGCGGGCTACGTCGGCGAGGATGTCGAGAACCTGCTGCTTAAGCTGCTCCACGCCGCCGACTTCGATGTTGAGACCGCTCAGCGCGGCATCATCTTCATCGACGAGATCGACAAGATCGGCAAGACCTCCCAAAACGTGTCGATCACTCGCGACGTGTCGGGTGAGGGCGTGC
>JAYUFF010000784.1:0-1561 GCA_043738825.1 Schlesneria sp. | reverse complement strand
CGTCCTCGTCCCCTCTCCCGCCCGCCTTCGGGGGGAGACCCGTCTTCTGGGGGAGAGGAGGACTTTCTCCTGTCCCCTCTCCCCCGGCTTTGTGGGGGAGAGGGTTAGGGTGAGGGGGGCTTGTCGTTTCAATGGCCCCCAGCGTCGGCGACACAATCTTCGCGCCGACCAGTTCGCACGCGTGACGCCAGATGCGGAAGACGGCTCCGTATTCGTGGTCGTTCAGCAACACCTCGTCGCCGGGGCCGAGCGGCAACGACTCGGCCACAACATTCATCGCGACGGTCGCATTCTCCACGAACACAAGGTCTCGCGCGTCGGCTCCGACCAGTTGGCCCAACCGCGCGGCCGCCTCATCCAGCGCCGGCTCCATCGCCCGCAGAAAGAACTCCATCGGATTGGCATTCAACCGCCGCGACCATTCCTCGCGCACGGCCTGCACAACGCGAGGTGCCGGTCCAAACGAGCCGTGATTCAGGTAAATCACGTCGTCGGGGATCGACCACGCGGAGCGGTCCAGTGGTGGTGACGATGGAACGATCAACATGAATGGTCTCAACTTGTGGTTGGCTTGGGAGAAGCGACAGTAGCTGTTCGACCCACACCAACCCGAAGCGTGAGCGAGGGAAACAGACCGCAGCCCCTCGCTCACGCTTCGGGTTGGTGTGAAAGATCAGCAGCGACCAGCGTGTGCTGCGCGGCGTCGCTTGCATGGTATCGGAGTCTCGTCAACAATCCCTCTCCACCGTCCACGAGCGAGATGCCGGGCGGCAAGCACTCGCAACTTCATGCCTCTCCTCGAAAGTGATTCCTCTCCGATGACCGACCCTCACGATTTCACTCGCCGCTTGCAGAAAGACAATGGCTCCAAGATCGTCTTCGTCGTGGGAGATGGACTCGGCGGGTTGCCGCTCGAACCGGGTGGCAAGACGGAACTCGAAACGGCTCAAACGCCGAACCTTGATGCGCTGGCGAGTCGCGGGGCGCTCGGCTTGAGCATTCCGGTGCTGCCGGGGATCGCTCCGGGCAGCGGGCCGGGACATCTCGGCCTCTTCGGCTACGACCCGATCAAGTACCAGATTGGTCGCGGAGTGTTGGAGGCTCTCGGGATCGACTTCGCTCTCGGCCCGAACGATGTCGCGATCCGAGGCAACTTCTGCACGATTGATGTCGCAGGTAATATCACCGATCGCCGCGCGGGTCGCATCCCGACAGAAGTCGGCTCGAAACTGAGTGCCAAGCTCAACGAGATCAAGATTCCGGGCGTCGAGGTCTTCGTCCGAGCGGGCGAAGGCTACCGCACCGTCCTGATTTTCCGAGGCGAAGGTCTCGGCGGCGACGTGGGTGACACCGATCCGCAGAAGACGGGCGTGCCCGCACTGGACCCCGTGGCGAGATCGGCTGGCAGTGAAAAGACCGCTGCGATTGCGAAGGAGTTCCTGCGGCAAGCCAAAGAGGTTTTGAAGAACGATGCCCCCGCGAACTTCCTCACGCTGCGCGGCATCGACAAGTTGCCTCACATTCCACCGTTCACAGAGGTCTACGGACTGCGAGCCGCAGC
>JAYUFF010000783.1:0-4213 GCA_043738825.1 Schlesneria sp. | reverse complement strand
TCGTCATGGGCGAGGCGAAGTTCCTCGACGCGAATTCCGTTGATGTTGACGGCCGCGCCATACAGGCGAAGCACTTCCTGGTGACCACGGGCGCAAAGCCGCTCATCCCCGACATCGCGGGCTTGAAGGACGTTCCGTACGTCACCTACGAACAGATCTTTGACAATGACCGTCTGCCAGAGTCGTTGATAGTCATCGGCGCCGGACCGATCGGCATGGAACTCGCGCAAGCCTACCAGCGTCTGGGGGCGCGGGTGACGGTCATCGGCGATCGGATCTTGCCGAAGGAAGAACCGGAGGTCGCCGAGGTGTTGGAACGCGTGCTCCAGCGCGAGGGCCTTCGTTTCGTCCGCGGGCGAGCGCTATCGGTGCGAAGTGACGGCGAGGATTTTGCTGTCGCCACGGCCACTGTAGAAACGCGCGGCAAAATGATCCTGGTCGCCTCCGGCCGCAAGCCGTCTGTCGACGGACTGGATCTCGACAAAGCCGGCGTCCACTTCACTGCGAAAGGCATTCCCGTCGACGATCACCTTCGCACGAACATCAAGAATATCTATGCCGCCGGTGACGTGGCCGGCGGGTACCAGTTCACACACTTTGCTGGATGGCAGGCATTTCAAGCGGTTCGCAATGCGCTGTTGCCCGGCAGTAGTTCCGGGTTTTCGGAGTTGGTTCCCTGGGTTACCTTCACCGATCCCGAAGTGGCTCATGTCGGAATGACGGAGTCGCAAGCCAGGGAAAAGTTCGGCGACGAAGCGGTCAAGGTGTGCCGCCGGGACCTGAATCACGTCGATCGCGCGGTTTGCGAGAACGACACGGATGGGTTCATCAAGTTCATCGCTAAAAGCGATGGTACGATTCTTGGCGCAACCATTGTCGCGGGCCGGGCCGGGGAGGCCATTACGGAAGTCGTTGTCGCGCTGAAGGTGGGAATGAAACTTCCGGATCTGGCCGGAGCGATCCACGCCTATCCGACGTACTCGACACCAATTCAACAGATCGCCGCTAATTTGGCGATTGAGCAGATGTTGTCCGGGACCACCGGAAGACTCCTTCTGGGTGTGTCGAGGTTGATTCGGTAACGCGCCTCGCCACGGTAGGCGCTCGCGGGTTTGCCCAGTGATCCGATCTTGTCCCGCACGGCGAAGCCAAATGAGGGCACGACGCCCTCATTTCGGAGCTTGGCGCCAACTTTCTTGTTCCATACCCATTTTGCGCATGTCTGATTACATACAGGCGGATGTCTTGACCGTCTGCGGCGGTGCTGAGCGAGTAGTCACGAGCGAGCCTTCTCAGAGTGTTTCTTCAGTTCGTCGGCTACTGTCATCAACGTATAAAAGACATCTCTTTGAAGGAGGAGATTCAATGACCAAGAAGTCGACCCTTACCGCGGTGTGGCTGATAGCAATGACCACGGTGGCACCAACCACTTTTGCCGGGTACAACGCGAGCGCACCCAAGGCGGTTCGCCGCATATTCACACAACTCGCCTATCTCGAAGGGCGGGTCGTGTCCTATCACGTACTCGAACCCGGTCCGCAGACCATCCAGGCGTTTCCCACCTCCAGCCAAACCGGCAAGATCTACCGCTTCCCTGATTGCGTGGGCCAACTTCGCCCAGTGATGGATGACAGTGCGGTGCCGTCCCCCGACGTGAACCATCTCATATTCGACAAAGCCATGCGCGAAGTCGTTAATATCCAACTGCCGAACTGTTCCGTCCAGCCGACATCTGAAAACGAAGTGCTTGGCTTGGCGCGTTCACAGAAATCCATCGGCTTCGTGAATGCGCCGACCGTCCCCGGGCCCGTAGGCTCGGAAGTACCGGCCCCTGAACAACAGGGCGATGATGAATTGTGGGGACCTCTTCCCAACATCGGAGTCGTCGACCCGTTCGCGGGTGGTAATCTTTCCCCGCAACTCGTCCAAGGAACGACCACCACGGGAATAGCTGTCAGCAGCGTTCAGCAACCGTTCTTCCGGCGTGCACGTATCAAGGCCTTCACCGGCGGACGGGTCGTGTACTTCGTAACCTATGAGACCAGGAATTTGTCTAAGGCGGGTCTGGTCAGCGCCGACATCGAAGCGCAATGGGAAGGGTCTGGCTTTCCGGGTGAGCGCGATCTGTTCTTCCTTGCTTATGGGCGTGCGCCGCTGCCTCCGAACGGAGCCGCAGGCCTCGGCCTAGGCAGCGTTGATTCGACAGGCATAGCAAACGCCAATCAGGCGGTGCTGAATGTCGTAGGCGGTGCGCCGTTCTTCCAGGTGAAGGACTATAGCCCGCTGTGGAAGATGCACTGCCTTGACGGAGGAATCACACCGACGATCGGGCCAGGTGCGCCTTGTGGCAACACAAGGTTTCATCAAGTGGGCACGCCCCATTCCGTGGCAGAGGTAAGAGCGACAAAGCTGCCGGTCGTAGCCGGGATTTTCGCCGACATCAACTGTCCCATCCTGGCGACCGACGTGAACAACGATGGGATCTTCGGTGATACGTCTCAGTCCGCTGAAGTGGTTCGCTTTCCAGACATCAACTGGTAGCCAGGCTTAGTCGCAGTCCAACAATTAGTTCACAATCTGTTTGGGATGGAGCGTGTAGTTCCAGCGGCCGAGAGTATCGTGACGGACGAGGTTGAGGCGTCGCATTTCGGCGTTGGTGATTTTGATCCCCTTGTCGTAGGTGTCGGCGATCAACTGGGCGGTGACGACAAGGCCGGGCTTCGTCGTGGTGGTACGGATGAAATTGAGGGCCTTGTCGATGTCGGTGAGGGGCTCGCCGGCCCAGCTCCTACTGATCTGGCTGAACAGGCGATGCTCGATGGGATTCCACTTGGAAGTGCCGGGAGGGTAATGGCTGACGGTGACGGTGAGACCGAACGGAATGCAGATCGTATCCTGAATCATCTTTTTCCAGGCGCGGCAGCGCGAGCCATTGCTTCCTCCGCCATCGGCCAGGATGAATAATTCAGTCGCGCCCGGATACCGTTTCGAGCCTTCCTGAAGCCACCACTGTGAAATGGCATCAACCGCAAAGGCCGGGGTGTCATGGCTGGTTCCCAGAAACACGGAACCCCGGTTGGCCTGCGTGTCGTAGATGCCGTAGGGCGTCACCAGCGCCTCGGCCTCGGAACGAAAATCGTGATCCTTGACCAGAATAGGATCGCGATCCCACTTGGCTCCCGTGTTCTTGAAGTTGCCAATCAACTCCTTCTTTTTGGAATCGACACTGATGATGGGCTTGCCTTGGGCGGCGAATCGCTCCTTTTGTTGGGCGATGTAGAGGAATTGTTGATTGCGGTCCGGGCTCTTGGTGGAGGCGATCTGTTTGCGGTTCACGCGCAGCCTGAAGCCCATCTGTTTCAATAGGCGGCCTACGGTGTTCGGGCTCACCTTGATGCCCAAAGTGGCGAGCTGTTCGGCGATGTTGCTCGTTGTTTTCCGGGTCCATTTGATGCCCGACATGGGATCGCCGGCCATATCGTGCCGCATCAGTTCTTCGATTTGGGCGGTGACTTCGGGCGTTTTTTTTCCACCGGCTTCCGTCCGCCGCCCGCTTTGCGGATGCGGTCTACGTCGAAGTCTTGCTCGATGAGTTCGCGCCGGCCCTTGGCCACGGTGTGCGGGTCCATGCCGATGAGGGCGGCGATGCGTTGATCGCCGCCGTAGCCGAGTTTGAGCGATTCCAGTCCGGCGTAGAGACGCCGTTGCTTTTCATCGAGCATGCTGAGGAACAGCACAATGGCCGCCTTCATCACGTCAGACACCTCATCGGGAGCGATCGAACTGGCCGCCACAGGTGGATTGGCTTCCAGCACTCGCCGGGCCAGCAGTTGGCGTTCGCGCCGGACCACCCTGATCGAACAATACAGATATAAACCGCCGGCCGGTTGGCGCGTCACGCGCTTCTGCTGTACAAGCTTCAGCAAGGGCTCCTTGGTCGCGACGTGTAGCAAGTTGTCCAGTTCCTCAACAAAACAGCCGGTGGCGGAGTTCTCGACATACGCCTCGGCGGTATCAAGCAAGGTGCCCCAGCGGGAGAACCAGACAGACTGGAAGGACCACAAGCCATTCGGATCGAAGTGGGCGGTTTCATCCAAAGCATAATAGGCTCCGCGATGGGAGTAACTGGTCCGGTAGGCAAGTTGCTTCAACTTGCGGAACACGGTGACGTCCACCTCTGTTCCCAAGGCTTTCTTCAACTCGGGCATGGTGG
>JAYUFF010000782.1:0-1563 GCA_043738825.1 Schlesneria sp. | reverse complement strand
GGGACGACGACGGACCGCGAGCCGTCCCCACGATTCACAAAGGTCGGATCTATGCCTTCGCCGGGGCAGGTGGCCTCTACTGCGTGGACCTCAAGGCCGGTAAGCCCGTGTGGCAGAGGCAGGCTCACAAAGAGTTCCGCGCACCGGCCGGTTATTTCGGAGCGGGAAGCGCTCCCCTCGTTGAGGGCAAGGTCGTCATCGTCAATGTGGGCGGAGACAAGGACGGCGCAGGGATCGTGGCGTTTGACATCGACACCGGCAAAACCGTGTGGAAGGCAACGAGCGAACAGGCGAGTTACTCATCGCCACTCGTGACCGTCGTCGATGGCAAACGAGTGGTGCTATGCATTACTCGTTTGAACTTGGTCGCTCTCGACCCTGCCACGGGGAATGAACTGGCTCGCACGCCATTCGGCCAGCGCGGACCAACGGTCAATGGTGCGATGCCGGTGGTCATGGGCAATCGCATCCTGTTGACCGCCAGCTACGGCATCGGAGCCGAACTCGTCGAGATTGGTCGCGACAAATTCGATGTCGTCTGGAACGATGAAGTTCTGTCGAGCCAGTACACGACGCCGATCATTCACGACGGAGCCGTCTTCGGAATTGATGGTCGTCAAGACGGCGGCCCCGTCGTGTTGAAGTGCTTCGATCCCGAGACTCGCAAGGTCCACTGGACGAAGTCGGGGCTGGTCTATGCCACACTGATCGCAGCCGATGGCAAGCTGCTCGTCATGCAGACGAACGGCACGTTGCGACTCGCCGAGTTGAGCAAGTCCGCGTATCGAGAACTCGGCACGGCGGAGTTGCTGCGAGGAACGACTCGCGCGTTGCCCGCTCTCGCCAACGGACGACTCTACATTCGCAACGAGACGACGCTGAAGTGCGTTGAGTTGGGCAAGTAGTGTTCGAGCAACGTCGATCAGCCAGGGCGTTTACAGCATCTCCTGCATCAGCTTTGCAACGGCCTGGTTGTTCTCGCCACCAGCCTGATTCAGCGCGGTGATAACGCGCTGGCGACGCTCGACCGGGTGGTTCTGATTCAGCTTCCACTTCCCTTCGAGGCGAGTGATCTCGATCTCGAAGCCGACGATCCCGTCGAGCAGTTTCTGATGGAAGTCGGTTCCGGCATCGAACGGCCACGGTTGCGGGCGCGAGCCTTCATACTTGGCCACGATCGCATCAAGGACACCCGCCAGCTCAAACTTGTCTTCGATGAGCCGCAGCGTGCCGTAGGCATGTACCGCGACATAATTCCACGTCGGGACCGTGTTCGGCGTCTCATACCACGTCGGTGAGATGTACGCGTGCGGACCGGAGAAGACCGCGAGGACCTCCGTGCCCGCATCGACCGCCTGTTCATTGGCCTTCGCAAAATGACCGACCAGCGTGCCGAGCGGCCCGCGCGTGGAATCAATCAGCAGTGGAAGGTGACTCGCCACCAGGCCGCGTTCACTGTGAGACGTCAGCAGGGCGAAGCCGTGTTGCTGCATGAACTCATGCAGTCGGCCGGTATCGGCCTCGCGGAATGCCGCAGGGATGTACATGAGGTTCTTCGTCGGC
>JAYUFF010000781.1:0-4216 GCA_043738825.1 Schlesneria sp. | reverse complement strand
GGCGGAGCATCGACCGGCAGAGAGGGCAGCGCGGCGGGGACACCATGCGTCACCTTGTCGCCGTGCTTTTCGTAGGCACCTCGAATCAGGATGAACGAATCGCGCGGCTTGGGCTGGTCTTGCATGACCATCGTCACCGTCAGCGAATTCTCGTAGTCGGTCAATTTCTTCTTGGCGGCATCGACGACCGTCTTCAGGCTCGCGAACTGAGGAGACACCTTGGTGCGGTAGTAATCTCGCAACTGCTGCTTCTGCGGGTCGGTCCGCTTTTCAGCGGCGAGACCCAGCGCGGCGATGACTTCTGCGGGAGGCGTGTCGAGTCGCGGAGCACCACTGGTCGTGACGGCGATGCGGAACCGGCCGAGGACATGCTTGAGGTGGACCGACTCGTGCTTCAGCGTCAGTTTCAATTCGGCTTCACCAGTCAGGGCGAGTGCCGCGTCGAGCACGAAGATGGCAACTCGGCCCTTTGAGTTGTCGCCACTTGCCACCGCCCAGCCGCTGTTTTTATCGGTGTCGATCACTCCCGCCGGACTGAATCCCCCCTGCGAGTAGTCCGCATCCGCCCGGCTGAACGGAAGCTTCACACTTTTCTTCGGGTCTGTTACCGAAGCCGCTTCCAACTCCAGCGTCGTCAAAACGAAATTGCCGTTCTCCGGCGCTCGGCCCGGACCCTTCGAGGGCAACGAGTCGTCCGCCATCGCCTCCAAACGGAGACCGGTGATGAACGCGGGCTGGCCGGGCTGCCCCGCGTTGATGCGGAACGTCACCTCATAGTCATCCTGGGCGGGACTCTCGCCCGAGGCCAGCACCGACTGATCGGGCTGCTTCGTCAGGGTCGCTCCGTTTTTGGACTTGAACGAAACGGGATCAAGCACCGACCACTGGGTCACTCCGATCGGGTTCTTCTCCCACTCGGCTTGAGCCGCATCGACGGCGGCCAGTCCCGTCTGCTGAGCCTGCTCCGCGCGAGCCACTTCGTCCCGCAGTTCGCTCAGGCGACGTTCGTTCTCGGGCGTGACGATTCGTTCGACGGGGTTCGCGTTGCCGCCGCGATCGACCGCACCGGACTCGGCGATCGAGTTGAAGTACGCCGAGAGTTGGTAGTACTCCTTCTGCGCGAGCGGGTCGTACTTGTGATCGTGACAGCGGCAGCAACCGATGGTCAGACCAAGCCACACGGTTCCGGTCGTCTCGACGCGGTCGAAGACGTATTCCACGCGCGACTCTTCCGCGATCCGGCCCCCTTCGCCGTTGAGCGGATGGTTGCGGTGAAAGCCCGTTGCGATCTTCTGGTCGAGCGTCGCGTTCGGCAGCAGGTCGCCCGCCAGTTGCTCGACGGTGAATTGATCGAACGGCATGTTCGAGTTGAGCGCGTTGATGGCCCAGTCGCGCCACGGCCACATCGTCCGCGTGCCGTCTCCCTGATAGCCGTTCGTGTCGGCGTAACGAGCCGCGTCGAGCCAGTCGAGGACCATTCGCTCCCCATAGCGCGGAGACGCGAGCAGTCGATCGACGAGTTTTTCATACGCATCGGGCGACGCATCGGCGAGGAACTCGTCTACTTCGCTCAACGTCGGCGGGACGCCCACCAAGTCGAGCGTCACGCGGCGGATCAGCGTCGTCTTCTCCGCCTCATTCGCCAGAGACAGCCCTTCCTGCGCGAGCCGCTGCCGGACAAAAGCATCAATCACATTGGTGAGCCGGGTGGCGTCAGCCCCCGGACTCTTCGTCGAGGCAGTCCGAGGGCTGACGCCACCCGGCTCACCACGATTCGTAACCTCCGGAACGAGGGGCCGGCGCGGCGCGAGGAAACTCCAGTGAGCCTGCCATTGCGCCCCCTCATCGATCCACCGCGTGAGCAGCTTGATCTGAGCGGGCGTGATCGAACGGTTCGAGTCACGCGGCGGCATGACCTCGTCGGGATCGGTTGAAGTGATCCGGCGAACCAACTCACTGCGAGACGCCTGGCCCGCGACGATGGCCCGGTGCCCGTCGCGTTCCGCCTTCGCCGCCTCTTCCTGATCGAGCCGCAGTCCGGCCTGACGCTTCGCGCTGTCGGGGCCGTGGCAGTGAAAGCACGCATCTGACAAGATCGGCCGGATGTCGCGATTGAACTCAATTTTCGGTTCGGCAGCGAAGGCGAACGTCTTCAACAACAGCAGGCACAGAATGGCGAAGGAGCAACGAAACATGCAGGTTGCCTCAAGGAAGCCTTTTGAGCGGAACGGCTTGGTGAATCCTGTCGATTGTCGGTCACGGCCGGATCGTGCCGGACTCGCACACACTCACGATCGGCGTTTCTTTCGATGAGGATTTCTAACAGAAGGACACGCAGAAAACGAAGGTCGGAGCAGAGTACACCAGGACCATCGCCTTTGTGAGTCTTGGAGATTGGGTGCCACGGTCACGGAGCTTCGGCGTGGCCGTGAGATTCGGGAACAGCTGTCACGTCCTCGCACGGCCACGTCGAAGCTCCGTGACCGTGGCACCCCCAATTGAAAAAGGCGAGTGCCCTGTGGAGTGCGCCTCTCTGTCACTGCCAACGGTTCGTTCGCCGAACATTTTATCCTTCGTGCTCTTCGTTCGCTTCTGTTCCAATGGCGTTCCGCGTCTGGCAGGACAGCCACGTTGAACGCGGCTCGGATTGGCAGAACGTCAGTCCGACCGGCTGGCTAAGATTCTCGATCGCATTTCAAAACTCGTTCTGATCTTGAAAAACTAGCCCGACGCGCGAGCGAGGGCTAAACGTCCGCTGTCTACGAAACCCTCGCTCGCGCGTCGGGCTGGTTTTGAAATGCGATCTCGGGACACACCCTCTTCATGACGTTCAACCATCTACTCGTCGATATGAACTCGTACTTTGCGTCGGTCGAGCAGCAGAACCGTCCCGAGTTGCGGGGCCGTCCCGTCGGCGTGGTCTCGATGCTGGTCGAGACCACCTGCTGCATCGCCGCCAGCTACGAGGCCAAGGCGTGCGGAGTCAAAACCGGCACGCTGGTCCGCGACGCGCGAAGACTCTGCCCCGACATCGAACTCGTCGAGGCGCGGACCACGCTGTACGTGGCGACTCATCACAAGATTGTCGAGGCGGTCGAGTCGTGCCTGCCGGTGACGCAGGTGCTGTCGATCGACGAAATGGTTTGCGAGTTGCGCGGCCCTGACAAAGCCACCGACGCCGCTCTGACGATTTGTCGAGACATCAAGACGGCCATTCGCCAGCGAGTGGGAACTTACTTGAAGTGCTCGATTGGTCTCGGGCCGAACCGGCTGCTCGCGAAGTTGGCCGCCGACATGCAGAAGCCCGACGGCCTGACCGCGATCCGGCGCGAGGAGCTTCCCGAACGATTGTTCTCGCTCAAGCTGACCGATTTCTCGGGGATCGGTCGGCGGATGGAGGCTCGACTGCACAAGAGCGGCATCACGACGGTGGAGCAGTTCTGCCGACTCTCGAAGAGTGAGATGTCTCGCCTGTGGAACAGCGAATTGATGGGCCGAAGCTGGTGGCAGCGACTGCGCGGCGAAGACGTTCCCGAACCGAGAACGCACCGCAGTTCGGTCGGTCACTCACATGTTCTTCCGCCTGCCTGGCGGAATCCAGCGGCGGCCCGAGCGGTTGTGATCCGACTCCTCCACAAGGCGGCGGCACGGTTGAGACACATCGGCTACTGGACCGGCTCGCTGACGCTGTCGGTTTCATACCTCGGCCGCGATGGCTGGCACGAACGAGTGAAGGTGCCGCCCTGTCAGGACACGCTCACGCTGATCCGCGCCCTCGGCCCGCTGTGGGATCGCCGTCCGAAGGGGAAGCTGCTCAAGGTGGGTGTGGTCCTGGAGGATTTGGTGCCGCAGTACAAGATCGCCCCATCGCTGTTTGAGGACGACCGCAAGCTGACCTCGCTCGCCCACATCATGGACCAACTCAACGGCAAGTTCGGCGACAAGGCCGTCTTCTTCGGCGGCATGCACGGAGCCGAGGGAACAGCCCCGACTCGCATCTCATTCAACCACATCCCCAATCTCTCGAAGAGTGAGCTTGAGGAGGCCCACGAAGAACTGCTCAACGAATCATCCGGTGGATGATTTATACCTGACACGGTCGTCGAAGAGACATTCTTGGTGAGCCGGGCGGCGTCAGCGGCTTTGCCTAACAAATACGGCGGCTCACAAAATGTAGGGTGGGCATTGCCCACCAACTCACAACGCATTGTGGTGG
>JAYUFF010000780.1:0-4218 GCA_043738825.1 Schlesneria sp. | reverse complement strand
TCGGACGCAGGCGACCAATTATGTCGCCCCTCCGGGGCTTGGTTGTTGTTGGCCTCGATTCCCACGGCTTGCGCCGTGGGCTACCTTATGCCGCCCCTTCGGGGCTGAATGAGGTGGCCCGTCCGGGGCTGAATGTTGCGATGAACTTGGCGAATGGACGCTAACCAACTTCCCGTAGAAAACGACTTGGACCAAAGATGCTCGACCTTCAGTTTGTTTGTGACAACCTTGAAACCATCCGGGCGAACTGTCAGCACCGGCATGTCGAGGCGGATCTGCACGGGATCGTTTCGCTGCGGGATCGGCGGTCGATGCTCATCACCGAGGTCGACAAGGTGCGGCATGAGCAGAAGGAGATGTCAGCCCTGATTCCGAAGGCGGCTCCGGCGGACAAGCAGGTGCTGGTCGAGAAAGGGCGCGCGATGCGGGAGCGGATCGCGCAGCTCGATGCGGAACTGGCGGGCGTCGAAACGGAAGTCCGGGCCGCGTTGATGACGATCCCGAATCTGACTCATCCCGACGCGCCGCTCGGTGAGGAAGCGGACTCGAAGACCGTGCGGACTTGGGGGACGATCCCGAAGTTCGACTTCAAGCCGCTCGATCACGTGGCCCTCGCCGAGAAGCACGACCTGATCGACCTGGAGGCCGGGGCGCGCGTGACGGGGAGCGGGTTTTACTTCCTCAAGAATGAAGCGGTGCTGCTGGAGTTGGCTCTCACGCAGTACGCCGTTCAGAAATTGGTGAAACACGGGTTCACGCTGCACACGACGCCCGACATGGCTCGCATGGAGATCTTGGAAGGGACCGGATACCAGCCGCGCGGGAATGAGACGCAGATTTACTCGATCGCCGGCACGGACCTCTGCCTGGTGGCGACGGCCGAGATCACGCTGGGGGGCATGCTGAGGGATCAGATTCTCAACATCGACAAGCTGCCGATCAAGGTGGCCGGCATCTCGCACTGCTTCCGGACGGAGGCGGGAGCGGCGGGGAAGGCGACGCGCGGCATCTACCGCGTTCACCAGTTCACCAAGATCGAGATGTTCGGCTTCACCGCGCCGGACGTTGCGTCGTCGGATGCCGTTCACCACGAGATCGTCGCCATCGAGGAAGAGATTTTTCAGGGGCTAGGCATCCCGTACCGAGTGCTCGACATCGCGTCGGGCGATCTCGGCGGCCCGGCCTACCGCAAGTTTGACCTCGAAGCGTGGATGCCCGGGCGCGGCGCAGCGGGTGAGTGGGGCGAGATCACGTCGGCCTCGAACTGCACCGACTTCCAGGCCCGCCGCCTCGGCATCCGCTGCAAGTCGCCCGATTGGAAGGGAACGAAGTACGTTCACACGCTGAACGGCACCGCGATCGCCGTCACTCGCGCGATGATCGCGATCATGGAAAACTACCAGCAGGCTGACGGCAGCATCGTCGTGCCGGAAGCGCTGCGACCGTGGGTCGGCAAGGACCGGATCGGCTGAGCGTTTCCGAAGGCAGCAGCCCATCACTCTTGGCAGTCCTTTGAAAAACGTAGAGCATGCGTCCCGCTTGTCCGTCATCTCCGTTGGAAAACGGGCAAGCCTGAGGCAGGCGCGACGTGATTCAACCGGCTGCTAACAAACGGGAGCGTCACTGGTCCACGGCATCTTCCAGCGTGAACCGGCTCGATTGTTTGTGGGCGGACCGAGTGTCTGTTCGAGGTCCGCGAGCAACGCTTCCAGATGAGCGGCTTCTTGCGCCGGGAGTTCCTCGTCACCGAAGCGGACTCGATAGAAGAGGTCGCCGATGGGGGCCAGTCCCTGTGTCAGTGCCGTGTCGTGAAATTTGATCGCGAGGCTTCCGGCAACGTCCTGCACGAACTCGCCCTGAGTCTGCGCGGGCCGTCGTTCGTGACCGTGCGACTGCATCAGGCGCACGAAGCGTTCGTAGAACTCGACTCGCCGGTGGAGAGGTGCGTCGGACCTCCGCCGCAACAACGTCAGGCCGAGTCGCAGGCCGCCTCGCCG
The DNA here is from genome assembly GCA_043738825.1 of Schlesneria sp. GTDB lineage: Bacteria > Planctomycetota > Planctomycetia > Planctomycetales > Planctomycetaceae > Schlesneria. The sequence goes on along the minus strand of JAYUFF010000780.1, from coordinate 2,221 downwards.
CAGCAGCCACAGCAGACCAAACAGCATCCCGAGCGTCATCGCACCCGGCAGCGTCAGCCAGTTGCGCGGGTTGATGATGAACGATGCAAAACTCATCAGACTGGTGAGCGGCGAGGCCATGAAGGCGGTCGCCTGTTTCCAGAGGGAGGCGAAGAATTCTCGAACCGGTCGATAGAAGATGTCCTCCTGCCGATCGAGCGAGATGTTCAGGACGTTGTGCTCCCACACGCCGGACAATCGCGATGAGATCGCGGCCCAGAGACTGCGCTGCGTCCCCACCTGAGTGACGCTGGCCGTGCGTTCGGCTTCCGGAGTCGCGTCCAACGTGACCCACTTCTTGCCGTCGATCCACGCCTCGACCCAGACGTGAGCGAACCGCTTCTCGACGTGCAGCAGACCGTCCGGTCGCGGCTCGCCCCCTTTGAAACCGGTGACGAGCCGGGCGGGAATCCCCACCGACCGCAGCATCAATCCGAGTGCCGAGGCAAAGTACTGGCAATGCCCCGCGCGGCGGTAGAAGAGGAACTCTTCAACGGGTTCGATGTTCGGATCGTTCTGTGGCGCGGTGAGCGAATAGGCATAGATCCGCGAATCGCGCAGATGCGACTCGATCGCGCGGGCCTTTTCCAAGTCACTCAAGTTCCGTCCGACTCGCTGCTGTTCGGTCTCGACCACTTCAAACGACAGCCCCGACAGTCGCTCCAGACCATCGGGAACCTCCCGACAACGATCAAAGTAGTTCGTGTATCCATACGTCGCCAACGCCAATCGGGAGGCGACGTAGCCGACCTCACTGCGGGCGTCCGGGGGAGGCAGCTCCGAGTACGCGATGTAGTCCACGGCCCCCGACAACTTCTTGAACCAGTCCCGGCGCACGACGATGTCGTTGAGCAACTGCCTGCGACCGACGCGATAGTCCTCCGCATCGCGCATCGCCACGGCACGCCCCAGACAGAACAAGATGTCGTTGCTGTTCTGGTCCAGGTGAATCTCCTGCCGAACCGTGGGGATCGCCGCTCCCGGAATGGCGACCTGGATGCGGGGGTCGTCTGGTTTGGGAAACAACTGAACCGTTTGCTCGGTCGCCAATCGGTGCGGTCGCCAGCGGCCCTCTTTGTAATCGGTGAGAATCACGCCGCGAAACAGCGGCTCGGGATGGCCCAGCCATTCGGCGTAGGTGTCGGGGTCAAGCGTCTGATTGGTCTGGTGGTCGAACAAACGCAGGGCGAGTACGGGATCATTGCTCTCCAGCACCTGTCGCATGTCGCCGAGACGAATCTCATTCGCGAGCCCCGTCACCGTCATCCGCAACGTCGGCGGCAGTTCGTGATCCGCCAGACCGAAGCTCGACCCGATCCAGATGCGCGGGATGAAGACGAAGAAAATTGTTCCGACGAACAGACCCAACATGGCCGTGAACGCGACTCCACCCACAAATCGCATCGTCACCCAGCGCGAGCCATCGTCATGACAAAGGGTGCTGAATGTCTGACTGGTCTCACGTTGAGGAGCGGCGTGATGCACAAGTGCTGCTCGTTGCTCCAAGCCGATCGCCACGGAAGCCCCCTCGCGGTTGACGGTCGGACGGGCCGGCGCGATGCGATCCCGGCCGGCATCGTGTCGCCCGTCCTCGGCAAACTCTTCCGCAGCGCGGTACAGCGAGAACACCGACATCGTCCACGTCGCCGCAATGAGGTAGCCGATCACGCTCAGTCCAAACCAGTGGCCACTCGTCAGCACCGAGGCCACCGCGATCTGCAAGACTCCCAACACCAGCAGTTGCCAATAGCGTGAGGTCTGCTTCCGTTGCAGCAGCACGATCCAGGTGAGATAGACCACCAGATGAATGCCCGACAACAGCTTTCCTTCCGGGTTGTTGCCGAAGAACTCCATCGTCGCCGCCGCCAGCGACAGGCCGCCCAGCGCCACCGACGGCACTTCACCGAGACCGCGCGCCTTCTTTCGGATCGGACGAACTCCGCCCTCGCACCACCAATAGCCAAGGATCGCCATCGGCAGCGAAACGAAGGGAATCCAACCCCACTCGGCCGCGCCGAGAACCAGGCCGACAAACGCCGTCAGCAGGTAGATGCTCAGTTTGAATACGGTGGCGAGACCCATCGACGACACTCTCGAAGTGGTTTCAAAACTCGGAAAGTAACCCGCAGCGTGAGCGAGGGCCATCGCCTTGTTGAATCTGGGTAATTGGGTGCCACGGTCA
>JAYUFF010000779.1:0-4218 GCA_043738825.1 Schlesneria sp. | reverse complement strand
CGATCAAGACGTGGCTGCATCGTGCTCGGCGCGAGTTGGCCAATCTGCTGCGCGAACGCGGCGTGGTGACGGAGGAAGGCTATGAACTGTTCCGAGTTTGAATCCACGTTGAACGAACTGGTCGAGGCACGCGGCGGCCAACTCTCCGACGCAGCCGCCGAGCATCGACAGTCGTGTCCCGCGTGTTCCCAACTTTGGCGAGACTATTGTCTGTTGGATGCCGCAGTCACGCTTTGGCGTCCGGTGGAGCTTCCCGCCTCGTTGACTGACCTCGTACTGCGAAGCCTGCACGATGAGAGCCTGCGGTCTCAGCCGAAGCGGCTGGAGAGTGCAACGGCATCGAAGCCGCAGGCGCGTTCCGGGCGATGGGCGGTTGCTGCAACGGCGGCTTGTCTCGCGCTGGCCTGTTTGTTCGCCGTTCGCAACGGAGATGACGGGCGCGATCGGCCGATGGCCCACGCGCCGGTTGCTCAGTCCAACGATCGCACAACTCTGGCGAATGCGGCTCCGGTCGAGGTCTCTGAATCGGTGGTGGCACTGCTCGCCGACTTGAGGGCCGAATACCGCGACCTCGCGGACGAGACCAGGGCCACCGCGCGAGACTTGGTGGCAGTGCTGCCTCAAACGGTGGCGTGGCCCACTCCCGTGTTGACCAACGGAAACGGAGACGAGCCGGCCTCCGCACCGGCTTCAGAAATGGGTCGTTCGATTGGCGATCAGATTGGTCAGGCGATCGGCTTCTTGTGGCAATCGGTCCCCAGTGGTGAGCCATCGGGGTGAGGTTCAGTCGGGAGGCCAGCTCACGGTCATTCATCGTGGCGCATGGTGTCCACCGTTACGGTTTGCGGAGAATTCATGAGCATCGTCCGGCCACTGCGATTTGTTCTGATCGCGTTGAGTTTCGTGTCCACGATCAGCATGGCCGGATTGCGGGCGGCCGAGGTCTCGCCGCTGGATCTGGTGGGTGAGTCGGCGGCGCTCTGTCTGGAAGTGCCGCGATTGGCGGAGACGTGGAAGCGAGTTGAGTCTTCGCGGATGGCCGAACGTGTGAAGGCGTTTCCTCCCTTCGAGCGATTCGTGCGGGGACCGGGTTTTCAGCAGTGGACGCTGATCGAAAAGTACGTGGCTCATGTCACCGGTCAGTCGCTGTCGGACCAGTTGCTCGGCTTGTGCTCAGAATCGCTGGTCATCGTGGCCTATTTGCCGGAGGGAGCGAAGCCGCAGGGACTGGTGATCGCGCAGGCCCGCGATTCGGCCTCATTGAGGCAGGCGGTTGATTCTTGGGGCAAGCTCGAACCGCAGCACGTCGATCAGCCGCAGCAGCATCGTGGACAGAGCTACATCCAGCGAGTGAAGTCGGCGGGATCGAAGGAGGTCCTGTATTACTTCGTCTTCGACCGGACACTAGTCTTGTCGGATCAGGAGTTTCTCGTCCGGCAGGCCATTGATTTTCAGCAGGCTGCGGTGGCTCGGGCCGAGTCGCGCGAACCGACCGTCGCGGCGGTTCGCACCTTGCGCGAGTCGCCTCTGTACCGCACGGCCCGCGCGCGGTTGCGAGACGACTCGGTCGCCTTTCTGCACGTCAATGCGCGGGCGTGGGACAAGGCGCTGCGCGAGGGAGCGAAGAACGACCCCGGTACGGTCCCGGTGTTGCAGGTCTGGCAGCATGTGTCGGCTCTCGCGGCATCGCTGCGGTTCGACGAAGGTGTCGCGCTGGACATCGTCGCCGAATTGGATCGCGAGCGTCTGCCGAGCGGTTGGACACCATTCGTGCAATCGTCGCAGGCCACGACCGGTTGGGTTGATCGCATTCCCGGCGATGCGTTGCTGGCGATCTCGGGTCGAGTCGATGTTGGCCCGCTCGTCCAGATGTGGCTCGCCGCGATGCCCGAAGCGAAGTCGGACGACTTCGCGCGCGGCCGGCGAGTGTTGCGCAGTTTGCTCGCGGGGCGAGACTTGTTTGACGACGTGCTGCCCGCCGTGTTGTCTGATGTGACGATTCAGGCCTCGGCACAGCAGAACGTGGCGGCTGGAGTCGCTCCGTTTGAGTTGCTCGGTTCGTTGACGTGGCGGTCGTCAGTCAAAGCGGCTTCCTCCACAGAGCCTCCCGCCTTGATGAACAGCCTCGACAATGCGCTGCAGTTCGGGCTGAACGTGTTGGCCGGGTATCTCGCGCACGAGTTGCCCGAGTCGAACGTGATCGTCGGGTCCGAGACATCCGGCGAGACCACGATTCGCTGGTTGAATGGCCTCGTTCCCTGGGAGCCAGCCTACGGCATCGTCGCTCACCGCCTGATCGTGGCGAGTTCGCGAGCCAGTCTGTCGCGCGGGCTGGGCCTGGCGGCATTGAGCGTGGCCGAGCCTCGTCCCGCGCGCTTGGCCAAACACGAGCAGCGGTTCTTCCCCACGATGACGCAGCTCGTTTGGTTGGACTCGGCGCAGACGCGCGAGGCCCTCACGAAGCACTCCGACTGGATCGCCACTGCGCTGGCCCAGCGGTCTCCCGAATCGAAGCCGAAGATCGCCGCACGGCTCTCGCATTTCGGCGAGGTGCTCCAACTGTTCGACGCCGCGTTCCTCGCGGGAAGCCTGAGCGAGGATCACGTCCGCATGGTCTTCGGCGGTGCGCTCGATTGAACGGGTGATGGAGGACGGGCACTCCTGCCCGACTTTTCTGCGTGAATGCCAAGACGGACGGGCAGGAGTGCCCATCTTCCGGTGCTTCCATCGCGACGACTCCGACGACCGCTACGACCGGCGTCTTTGCGTCATCGGCAATGTTTATTTCTCTGAACGGCGCTTTGCAATCTTTACGTTCAGGCCAACCCTCAAAGTGCGGTCATAATCCTTCTACCAAGGAACGGTTCCCAGTCCCGGCGAAGGATTGCAACTCCCCGGTTTCGCGACAAAAAGGTGGAAGCATGGCCCGCAGCACGGACACGATGGAAGCGGTGGAACGACGACTCCAGAATCAGCGCATCGGCGGCGACCGACGCAACAAACCCGAACGGCGCGTCGCCGGCACTGAAGTCAATCACAAGGGCGAGGAACGGCGGGCGACTCCACGCCGCAAGGTCGAGCGCCGTCGTCTGATCGACCCGACGACCTGCGAACGCGATTACTCGGGCGAAGAGATCGAGTTCATGCGGGCGATGGACGATTACAAACGCAAGAGCGGACGCATGTTCCCGACATGGAGCGAAGTCCTCGAAGTCGTTCGCAGCCTCGGCTACAACAAGCCTGAGGTTGTCGCGAGCACCTGATATTGGCTCGGACGATTCAAGATGGCATCGAAGCCTGATGCGCAAGCGAAGGATGTGCTGCGACGTTCCTTCGCTTGCGCGTCAGGCTTCGATGATCCGCGAGCAATGCGGGTTAAAACAGTCGCCCGGCATCCTCAAGATGTCGGGCGATGATCGTGTGATCGCAGCGTGCTCACTTCCGGCCGAAGACCATGATTGTGATGTCGTCGTTCTGCGGGTGGCCGTTGGCGAACTTGCGGACATCGGCCAGAATCGTCTTGCCCAGGTCTTCGGCGTGGCCGCCGGTACTCGCCGCCATCAGTTCGCGAAGACGATCGACTCCGTAGAGATCGCTGTTGGCGTTCATCGCTTCGCTGACTCCGTCGGTATAGATGACGATGGTTTCGCCGGGGACGATGGTGCGCGTGAGCACATCGTAGGGGAAGCCTTCCATGACGCCGATGGGCACGCCGACCGCCTCTTCACCGAACTCCTCGATCGTCCCGTCGGTCTTGCGGATCATGATCGGCATGTGTCCGGCATTGCCGATTGTCATCTCACCCGTCTTCACGTCGAACACGATCAGGACGAACGTGACGAAGCGGCCTTCGATGGCTCGCGTACACATCTGGTCGTTGATGCGGTTGATCGCCTCACAGACATCCTTGACGAAGGTCATCACGTTGGTGACGACCGTCGCGATGCGTGACATGACCAGCGATGCGGGAACGCCCTTCCCTGCCACGTCGCCGAAGGCCAGACAGATTTTGGCACCGTCTTCCATCTCGAAGGCGTCGTAGTAGTCGCCGCCGACCGCCTGAGCCGTGTCGTATGAGGCGAAGATTTCCCAGCCTGCTGGTTTCGGCAGGACGGTGGGGAGCAGCGAGCGCTGCACGCCCATCGCGATGTTCATTTCCTTGTCCTGCTTCTGCTTCTCCATCGCCGTGACGAGCAGCTTGGCCTGTTCGTAGGACAT
>JAYUFF010000778.1:0-4219 GCA_043738825.1 Schlesneria sp. | reverse complement strand
CCTTGTCGAGGTTCACGGTCAGCACGAGCACCTTGCCTTCCGAACGATTCACGGCGAAGAAGATCGGTTCCTTCGTGACCGCCTCGGCGAGAATTTTTGTATCGTCGGGTCGAGTCGGCGTCAGTTGGCGAGCCTCGGGCATCAGGACGTTGTCGAAGCGGACGTGCGACATCAGCGGGCTGTCCTTGTCCTGCTTGGTCACGATTGGGTTCGCGATCGGCTCGCCCACCGTATAGAGGTCGCTGGTGTTGGCCGGGTCGATGACGAAGACCTGTCCGGCGGGGAGCTTGTCCGGCGCGACGCGATGAAAGACGACGACCGTTCCCACCGGAATCTTTTCCGGTGTTTCAGTCACCACCGTCAGCTTCACGAGTGGATTGACCTCGAACACTTTTTGCAGGAACAGGTTCCCCGACGTGACCAGCAGCACGGGCTGGATCTCGCGTCGAGGCAACACGGCCCACGCAGTATTGTCAGCGGCGAGAGCATCGTGATGAGTCAGCGTCGCGATCAGATGGCCTCCCTCGGCGGAGGTTTTCTCAAACACCTGACTCCATTTGCCGCCTGCTTCCAATTTGAGCGGCACCACGTCGATCGGTTCGTCGTTGAGATCGACCTCGAACCGGCATTCGACCGGCTGATCGGAGGCGTTGCGAACCTCGGCCAGAATCTCATAACCGAGCGGATCGACGAGCGATCGCCGGACTTGGAACTGCACGATCCCCACGTTGCCCGTTCGCTCGCCGATGACATGCAATTTGACGGGCGCTGCTCCGCCTTCCGGCTTTGTCCCCTCGCCCCCCGCCTTGGGGGGGAGAGGGTTAGGGTGAGGGGGGCTTTCTGAAGGCGGAGTGTCGAGTGCCGAGAGTCGAGAGCCAGAGGAGACGAGAGCCTCCACTCCTTCAAACCGCCCGTCGCTGAAGACCACGACCTCGGGCTGCTTCCCATCCTGCCTTTCGCCGAGCAACCGCTGGCCGAGCGCCACCGCATCGGCCACATGCGAGGGGCCGTCTGTCGCGGGGATGGCCTCCAGCGCGTTGCTCACCGTTTTCTGACGGCCCGTGAATCCGACGACGACCTGCGGTTGAGTCCCCGCTGTCACCAGCGCCACTTCATCGCGATGCCGCATCCCCGCGATGAGTTGTCCCGCCTGCCGCTTGGCCTCGGCGAGTCGGGTCGGTTTCGCATCGGTCGCGTTCATGCTGGCCGAGTTGTCCACGACGATCACGATCCGCCGCGCAGCCCGCACCTCCCAAAAGAAGTACGGATCGGCCACGGCCAGCGCCAGCAACCCGAGCATCGCCAATTGCAGCAGCAACGAAACAAGGTGCCGCAACCGCTGCCAGATCGAGCGAGGATTCTGCTCGTCCAACACCTGCTTCCAAAACATCACGGTGGACACAGGCTGACGACGCAAGCGAATCTTCAAGATGTAGAAGACCACGATTGGCAGCGCGAGGGCGAGCCAGAACAACGAATTCGGCGAATCGAAGGTCATGTTGCATCACCAAAAAACGGAGCTGGCAAAAAAATGGATGGCAGAAAGCATGGGATTGAGCGGCATCGTTGCGATGCTTGTCGGCCATGTTTTTACCATTTCATCTTTCTGCCATTCAAATTCCTAACTCACCGCTCCCGCCGTCCGCATCATGCGCAGGACGAGGTCTTCAAAGTTCACGTCGTTTGTTGTCTGAGTACATCCCAGCCCGTACTTCTTGCCGTAGGCGGCGACTCCCGTTTGGAAGTCTGCGAAGACGCGGCGGTATTCGCGCAAGGCTCGTTCGGTGATCGTGACCTTGCGCAGCGAGTCGGTCTCGATGTCCACCAGTTCGATCTCACCGAGCAGATTCGGTTTCGCTTCGGCGGGGTCGTGGATTTGGATGAGGTGCGGTTCGTAGGTCCGATGCCGCAGCAGATCGAGGCCCCGCTCGTAGCCGCTCGGATCGAAGAGGTCGCTCACCACAACGGCCAGTCCGCGGCGCTGAGGTCTCAGCACGAAGCTGTTCACGATGCGGCCGAGGTTCGTGTCGGTCCCCTGCAGTTCGAGCTTCTCCAGAAAACGCAGCAGCGACAGAATGCGGTCCTTGCCGCGCGTCAGCGGGAAGTCGCCGAGAATCTCCTGCGAGTACGCGACGACCGAGACGCGGTCGAGGTCCGCCAGCGCGATGTACGCCAGCGCCGCCGTCACCTGCCGCGCGAGGTCAAACTTGGACGGATTGCCAAACGTCATGCTGCGCGAACAGTCGAGCAGGAAGTAGACGTGCAGATCCTCCTCCTCCTGAAACCGCTTCAGCAGCAGATCGCCATGCCGCGCGTAGACGTTCCAGTCGAGATGCCGGAAGTCGTCGCCGGGCGTGTACTCGCGATGGTCGGCGAATTCGATCCCGCCCCCCATCTGCTTCGTCCGCCGCTGAGCGAGCAGCGACCCGCGAAACACCCGCCGCGAGATCAGCGACAGATATTCCAGCTTCTTCAAAAAACCGCCGTCGAAGAGCATGTCTCACCTCAGTCGAATTTGCCTTCAGTGACGCCTCTGCCAGTACCCCGGTTTGCGACTGTGGTGAGCGACGGCGACGATCTCTATCTGTTCGGGACGGATTCGATAAAGCAGATCAAACGGGAAGCGATCGACGGACTGACGATGGACATCCCGACCGGCGGTCGGTCTCGCGGAAGGATCGAACAACAGTCGATCAATGGCCCGATCGACCTCCGCGAGGAATTCTTCACCCACTCCGGACTCTTGCTTGTTGTACCACTGAGCCGCCTCTCGCATTTCACGCGAGGCGGGATCGAGGAAGATCACCGCGGTCATTACTTCAGCCCTTCACGAGCCTGTCGCATCGCTTCCGCACGTGGGACGGAGCCGATCTTGCCCGCGTCAAAATCGGCGCTGCGGCGCTGGGCCTCGTCCTCCCAGAGCCGGTCGATCTCGTCACGCGAGAGCACGGCCTCGTCGCGCGTTGTGTCCTCGAAACTCAACAGCAGTCGATACGTCAGTTTGGCACGGTCCCGGTCGCTCCAACTGAGTATCGTGGCAATCGTCTCCTCTTCGGCTTGATGAGTGACCGTCGTTTCCATTTCGCTCTCTCCTTCGTCTGAGCTCTTCGACCATCTGAATGTGAACACATTCAGCCTTGAACCGCCTTCAAGATACCCTCGACCACCGTGTCGGTCAGCACGCCTTCGGCTTGGCCTTCGAAGTTGAGGAGAATGCGGTGGCGAAGGACGGCGGGGGCGACGGCCCTGAGGTCGTCGCGGGCGACGTGGTAGCGGCCGTCGAGGATCGCGAGGATCTTCGCGGCGAGAATCAGCGCCTGCGCGCCGCGCGGGCTGCTGCCGTAGCGGACGAAACGCTTGGTGATCTCGGGAGCCGCGGCGTTGTCGGGGTGAGTCGCCAGGATCAGCGTGATGCCGTAGCGGCGCACGTCCTCGGCAATCGGAATCTGTCGCGTGAGGCGGTGCATCGCAAGGACACGCTCTCCCGTCAGTACCGGCTCGGCTTTCGGTGACTTCGCCTCCGTGGTCCGGTCGAGAATCAGCTCCAACTCGCTCAGCGACGGGAACGGCACGAGCAGCTTGCTGAAGAAGCGGTCGAGCTGCGCTTCGGGGAGCGGGTACGTTCCCTCCATTTCCAGAGGGTTCTGCGTGGCGAGGACGAAGAACGGTTCGGGCAGCTTGTACGTGTGACCCGCGATGGTGACGGTGTGCTCCTGCATCGCTTCGAGCAGCGCTGACTGAGTCTTCGGCGTCGCGCGGTTGATTTCGTCCGCGAGCAGAATGTTGGTGAAGATCGGCCCCTGCTGGAACTCGAACTTCTTTTGCTTGTCCGGCGTTTCGAGGACCACGTTCGTGCCGAGCAAGTCGGCCGGCATCAGGTCGGGCGTGAACTGAACACGGCTGAATTTCAGGTGCAGCGCGTCGGCGAGCGTTCGGACGAGCATCGTCTTGCCCAGCCCCGGCACTCCTTCGAGCAACACATGTCCGCCACCGATCAGGCACGTCAGCGTCCCCTGCACGATGTCGCTTTGGCCGACGATCACCTTGCCGATCTCGTCCCGAAGCCGTTTGAAATCTTCCCGGAACTGATCGCACTGCTGCTGCGTCTCTGCGGTCGTCGTCATGCGGCGATACTCCTCGCATTGGGATTGGGTGGAGCGGATGAAAAGCCGTTGGGTGCGTGGAGTCTTCGTAACGCACCACCGTCGAGAACCCAACC
>JAYUFF010000777.1:0-1564 GCA_043738825.1 Schlesneria sp. | reverse complement strand
TCAGTTTGTAGGGCTTTGTCACACCATCGCTCCGTCTGTCGAACAGCATCCGTTCTGTGTCTCTTCTGACAGCGCGGCATCGTACACGGTCAAGAGATGCGCAACCATCGCGCTCACAGTTTGTTTGGCGGCAGGTCGGGATTCTCACGACAGAGATGCTCAAAAGCGTTCTGCCGCATCTCGGCATAGCGGAAGTAGAAGTCCTTCGTTAGTTCCTTGCCGACTTTCTCCGACGACGTGAGCAGCCCGAACAGGTGACAGCGGCCGGTCTCGGGAACGACTCGCTCGGCTCCCAACAGAAACAGGAACCGCTTCAAGAGGGCGTCATCGGTGGCGAGCCGTTCGGTGTCGAATCGTTCGTAGGTGTACTGGTCCGCTCCCTTGAAATAGAGCCGCGTCTGACGCATCGACGTGACGATGACCCACTCGCACGGCAGATTGATGGCATACCGATAGCCCTGATCGACCGCCGACATCTTCCGCCCGGCGAACGGCCGGTCGAGCGGGTCAAGCGGTCCCTTCCCTTCCAGGGCGACGACAAACTCTTCGTGAGACGGTCGGAAGTTCCCAAGCACGGCATCGGCGAACTTGCCATCGACTTGGACATGCTTCTCACGCGAGATGGTGAACCGCGCCGCATTGTCAGCCGGTCGCGCATAGCCGAGCGCACCGCAGAAGACTTCCGTCAGAAAGTCGGGCAGCAACTCCTGCTCTTTGAACTTGTCCGCCCGGCCGGTCGCGAACATCTCTGCCCAACGGGCCAGCGCCGCTTTGGTCTCTGCCAGATTCGCGGGCCAGGCGAACGACAGCAGATGGGGCCGGAGCACATCGGGACGAAACAGCGGCTTGGCTTCAACGGGCATCTCGACATCGCCTTTGGCTCAAGATGAATCGCGGTGGGCTTCGCTCCCAGAACAGCGCCAGCAACCACAGCGATGAAATCGCTCGGGGCGTGCGCCAGAGTTCCCGAGTGTATCGGCGGGCAAACTCATCAGCCAACCGGGGGTGCGTTTGAGAGGGGCACTCACGGCTCGGCTTGCACAGTCCGACCCCTGGCGCACTGAGCGCACAACGAACCATCCCAAAAATCACTCTGGCACAGGTATTGACGGCGTTCGCTGCTCCGGCGAGTTCCAAATCTCCGTGAGGAGTTGGAACAATTCGGGTTCGGCTTCTTGAAGCTCGGCGCGGTTGAAGGGGAAGAAGTCGTTGACACCGAAGAACGACTCGGTCATTTCGGCAAAGAACTCCATTGGGTTCGTCAGGCCGTAATGCTTCACGCGCTTGCCGTTGTAGAGCAGTGCCGCGTCGCCGTGGCCGCTCTGCTTGAATTTTTCGTGAGCCGCCTTGATGCGCGGCTCGTCGAAGCTCAGCTTTTGATCGTGGTAGGCGTGAGCCAACTCGTGCAGGATCACCCACGGTTGCTCGTTGATGTTCCGCCGCGTCGCCACGTCGATGGCTCGCGGCAGATGGACGCACTTCGCGAGGTCCGTCGGAAATCCATTCGCCTTCAGCCAACCGGCATCGGGGTGATACTGCATCGATCCCAGCTTGCCGCAGTTCA
>JAYUFF010000776.1:0-4220 GCA_043738825.1 Schlesneria sp. | reverse complement strand
CGGTTCTTGGCGTGGAAGCGATCCTCCCACTGCACCACCATGCCGAGGTGTTGGTTGTTGAGCAGCAGGATTTTCACCGGCAGGTTCTCGCACCTCAGCGTTGCCAGTTCCTGCACGTTCATCAGCATGCAGCCGTCGCCGTCAATATCGATCACCAGCCGACCGGGATACGCGGCCTGCACGCCCATCGCGGCGGGCAGTCCGAATCCCATCGTGCCGAGGCCCGAACTGCTGAGCCAGCGGCGCGGCTTCCGGAACTTGTAGAACTGAGCCGCCCACATCTGGTGCTGGCCCACACCGACATTGACGAACGGGTCTTGGTCGATCGTCTGTCGCCAGAGTTCCGAGATCGCATATTGCGGGATGATGAAGTCGCCCGAGTCGCGCACCGTCAGCGGGTGCTTCGTCCGCCACTCGTTGACCTGCGTCCACCACGCATCAATCTGGGGCACGTCCGAATCCTCGACCATCGCGTTCAGGCCCTGCAACACCTCCTTGATGTTGGCGACGACGGCGATCTCGGCGATTCGGTTCTTGTGAATCTCGGACGGATCGATATCGACGTGAACGACCTTGCCGTGCTTGGCGAATTCGCTCAACTTGCCCGTCACGCGGTCGTCGAACCGCACGCCGAAGGCCAGCAGCAGATCGGCTTCGTTGATGGCGAAGTTCGAGTACGCCGTGCCGTGCATCCCGAGCATGTGCAGCGACTGCTCGTCATCCGCCGGGAAGCAGCCGATCCCCATCAGCGTTGTCGCCACGGGGATGCCCGTCTTGCGGGCGAACTTCTGGAACTCATCGCTCGCGTCGGCCTGAATGATGCCACCACCCGCGTAGAACAGCGGCTTCTTCGATTCGCGAATCATTTTCAGAATTGCACGAATCTGGTTCGGATGAACGCGGCGCACCTCGGGGTGATAGCCGGGCAGGTTCATCGGCGGGTCATAATCGACGACCCACGGCTGACCATCGTCCGTCCACGGCTGGCCATCGACCTTCGTGCCGTCGATCCAGTTCATCTGGACATCTTTGGGGATGTCGATCAGCACCGGGCCGGGTCGTCCCGTGCGAGCGATGTAGAACGCCTCCTTGATGACGCGAGGAATGTCCGATGTCTTCGTGATGAGGTAGTGATGCTTGGTGATCGCGCGGCAGATCTCGACCATCGGCGTCTCTTGGAACGCATCGCTGCCGATCAGGTGCGTGTGAACCTGGGCCGAGATGGCGATCAGCGGGATGCTGTCCATCTTGGCATCGGCAATCGCCGTGACGAGGTTCGTCGCGCCGGGGCCGCTTGTCCCCATGCAGACGCCGACCTTGTTCGTCGTGCGCGACACGCCCTGCGCCGCGAAGGCTCCGCCCTGCTCATGCCGGGGCAGAATGGTGCGGATGTCGGCGGCGCGGTGAGTCAGCGCCTGATGGAGCGGCATGCTGCATCCGCCCGGATAGGCGAAGATGATGTCCGTTCCCTGTCGGATGAGACACTCGACAAACACATCGGCCCCGTTCAACTTCAGGGTTGTCGGGGGAGCGGGAGCCAGAGTGCAGGTTGCAGTCGCCACGATCGCGAATCCTCAAACAGGTCTTTTGGAGAGGTCCGTTGACGAACTTGGCCGTGCCTCTCCGGTCACGGCCAGCGAAGCAGTCTATCGGTCGGGTCAACCCAAGGCGAGCGGCCCGTCTGTGGGCGGCCGAATTTCCGCACCCTGAATGCTTCCAAAATGACCGGTGCGACCCGCAGGACCGGCATCGCCGAAGCTTCTGTCGTGAAGCTACTGTCGTAAAGTGCCGTAGCACATGCGGTCAGCTTGTGCGTCTTCAACTTGGCACGAACGGCAAGTCGAGTGGGCAGGACTGGCGGGGAACGACAGAATCATGCGTCACAGAATCATGACAAACAGACGTGGCGAGGCCGTATCGAGTGAAACCGGTTCAAGTTCAAAGGAATCGTGTCTTCGCCATTTTCTTTTTCATGATTCTATGACGCATGATTTTGTCGTTCCCCTCACAGGTCGCTTGGTGTGTTAGTCAGACGCACAAGCTGGCAGCATGTGCTACGGCAGCAGACAATCATCGGCCGAACAGCAGGCACCTCACACCATCTACGGGAACCGATCGCATGACCGCACTGAACTGGAACAGCCGGCAACTGACACACGGGTGGCAGCGGGGAGTGACTGCGTTTTTCCACGGCCTCGGCATGACGGAGGCCGACTTCGACAAGCCGCAAGTCGGGATCGGTGTGCCGCTGCTCGAAGGGAACTTGTGCAACCAGCACGCATACGCGCTGGGGAGCAAGGTGGCGGAAGGCTGTCGCGCGGCGGGGATGCTTGGTTTTCCGTTCGGGACTCCGGCGGTCAGTGATAACCTGACGCAGGGGCTGGAAGGAGGCGGGGCGAGTCTCGTTTCGAGGAACCTCATCGCGAATTCGGCAGAGTGCGTCGTGTCGGCTCACTGTTACGACGCGATGGTCGGGCTGCACCACTGCGACAAGAACGGCCCCGGATTCGCGATGGCGTTGGCGCGGATGAACTATCCCGGCCTGATCCTCAGCGGCGGCAGCATTCAGCCCGGCTGCTATCGAGGCAAAGACGTGACGATTCTGGACGTGTACGACTCGCAGGCGGCGGCCTCGGTCGGCGCGATCCCGCAGTCGGAGGCCGACGAAATCCGGCGCGTGGCCTGTCCGGGGCCGGGAGGCTGCGGCATCGCGGCGTCGTTCAACACCTGGGGTCTCGCGATGGAAGCGATCGGTCTGATGCCGCCTCAAAGCAGTTCGATCCCGGCGATCGACCCGGCCAAGCAAACCGACTGCCTGAACGCAGGCCCACTGATTCGCGGCTTGCTCGAACAGAACATCCGCGCGCGAGACATCCTGACGCGGCGCGCCTTCGACAACGCCGCCGCCACGATCGCGGCGGCCGGTGGTTCGACGAACGCGGTGCTGCACCTGCTGGCCCTCGCGCGCGAAGCCCATGTCGATTTCACTCTCAAAGACTTGCAAGTTCTCTTGAAGAAGACGCCGGTGCTGTGCAGCTTCGCGCCGCGCGGCACGAAGACGATGGTCGATCTGCACAAGCTCGGCGGAACGTCGGTGCTGCTGAAACATCTCATTCGAGCCGGCATCATCGACGGAAGTTGCCTCACAGTGACCGGCCGTTCGATTGCCGAGAACGTCACCAATGCAGGCGACGCTCCGACGAGTGGCCATCCAACCGGAGACGACTTGTTCGCGCCGGTCGATGCGCCGTTCAAAGCCTTCGCCGACATGCAGGTCTGCTTTGGAAACCTCGCTCCCGACGGCATCGTCTTCAAGGTATCGAGCCTCTCCGAACCGCGATTCCGTGGTCCGGCGATCTGCTTCCAGAGCGGACGCGATGTTTCCGAGGCTGTCGAACAGCGCCGCATCCGACCCGGCAACGTCATCGTGCTGCGGTATCAAGGTCCGGTCGCGGCCGGGATGCCCGAGGTCGTCTTGGCCGCGTCGGCGCTCTCCGTCCCCGAACTGAACGGCAAGGTCGCATTGATCTCGGACACGCGCGTCTCGGGCATCTCGCACGGAGCGATTGGAGTTCACTGTGCTCCCGAAGCCGCCGTGGGTGGCCCGATCGCGTTGGTCCACGATGGCGATGAGATCAGCTTCGACTTGATGCCCGGAACCATCACGCTCCACGTGAGCGACGAAGAACTCGGACGCCGACGACAGGAGTGGCAGGCTCCCACGATCAAGCACGCGCGCGGTTACCTCGCCGATTTCGCGGCCACGGTTGCTCAAGCCAACGACGGCTGCGTAAGCCGTGTGTTCCACTCGCACCTCAAATAGTTAGACGCGATCTCCACGAACTGTTTAGCCCCAACGCCAACGGCGCGGGTGCGAACGGTGGCCAACCGTGGATCGGCGCGCACGCCGTTGGCGTTGCGGCTAAACGCCACGATCACACCTCGAATTTGATGCCCTGCGCCAGTGGGAGGTCGTTCGAGTAGTTGATCGTGTTGGTCGCGCGGCGCATGTAGTTCTTCCAACTGTCCGAGCCGGATTCGCGTCCGCCGCCGGTCGCCTTCTCACCACCGAAGGCTCCGCCGATCTCGGCACCGCTGGGGCCGACGTTGACGTTGACGATGCCGCAGTCGGAACCGGCGGGTGAACAGAACAGCTCGGCCTCGCGCATGTCGCTCGTCAGGATCGACGAGGCCAAGCCCTGCGGGACGTTGTTGTGCAG
>JAYUFF010000775.1:0-1565 GCA_043738825.1 Schlesneria sp. | reverse complement strand
GGCAGCTTGTCCCAGCGGTAGCCGACAGCCACCGCGCCGTCGGCCTGTTGGTTCGTGTCGTACTCGGTGAAGTCGATTCGGCGTCCCGCTTCGGTCTCTAGGTAGACGGCGTTGTGAAACATCCAGGTTCGATGCGACTCGAAGGCCGAGCCACCCGTATCGTAGCTGACGGCAACGCCGATCTCGGCTCGAAGTTGATCGGCGGGCTTGGCGGCGGCGAGTGGCTCGAACTTCACTTCGCGCAGCCGGACGGTGACGCCTCCGCGACGACGCGACGCGCCGGGCGTTTGCGAGGTCTTGTCGAACACGATCCGCTCGGTCCCCGCCGCCAGTTGCAGCGCAATCCGGCCGGACAGATTGATCTTCGTCGGCGCGGCCTTGTCGTCCTGGTCGGCGGCGCGCGGCAGCAGGTAGTCGAACTGAACCGGCACCTCGCGTCCGGCATCACTCACTGGATGCTCGTACCGCGCGGCGGGGTTCCACGGCGCGAGCGACTTGCCCTCGACCACCGATCCCTTCATCTCGCTCGTCGCGAAGTGGAGGAAGAGCGGACGCAGACGCGGTTCGACGGCGATGCGTCCCGCGACTCGCAGCAACCGACGGTCGGCCGCACCGACAACGGGACGGATCTCGGCCGAATGAATCGCCAATCGGAACGGCCCGGTCTGCTGAACGGCCAACTCGACGGGATCGCCTGTGGTGCGCGGGACCAACATCAATGAAGTTCGCTGCGCATCGAACTCGACCCGCAGTTGCAGCCGCTCGCACACCTCGTCGAGACATTCCCAGAACGGCCGGTCGTCGAAGTCCACCGTCAGCGATGTCTTCCCGGCGTCGCGAGCCTTGTCGGAGAGTTCGACCCGGTTGCGAGTCTGCTTGGTGAATTGGGACAGCAACTCGACAACGGTCGTCTCGCCGCTCAGCGTGATGCGTGATGCGAGTGCCGACTCCTTCGCAGCCCGTCGTTCGAGCTGCACGCGGACTCGACGAACGGCCTCGCGCACGAAGACCTTCGGCGTCAGTTCGGGAGCGGGGAGCAGCGGCAACACGTCGGGGCCGAGATCCAGCAGTTTCCGTTCGGCCCGGGTGCGTTCGGCCAGCGTGGGAGCCTCTAACTCACGGAGCAGTTCGTCAATCGTGGCCCGCAGCGTCGCGAGCGACTCGGCCGGCGCTTGCCCTCGCGCCGCGCACAGACCCGGCGCGGCGAGGACCAGCAGGCTCAATACGACCGTCAGAACCGACACGCTGCGCACGACAGACACTCCTCAGTTGGGGAGGGCAGTCTACTGAGGCGGCCGATCGAACGGAAACCGGTTGTCTCGAAGACCGGTCTCCGGCAAACCGCCATCCCGCGAGCTAGGTTTCACTTGGTCATTTCCACGTTTAGCCACAACGCCAACGGCGTGGGCGCGATCAACGCGCTGCTCGCCTCTGCACCCACGCCGTTGGCGTTGGGGCTAAACGTCTCACTTGGGGACAGGTCTGATGCGAACTTCGTTGTGGCTCGTGGCGGTGTTGTGCTGGAGTTATTCGTGCTTCACGACGACGTGTTGCGCCGAGCCGCC
>JAYUFF010000774.1:0-1565 GCA_043738825.1 Schlesneria sp. | reverse complement strand
TGCCCACCATTCCACCAACGATTGTGGTGGGCAGTGCCCACCCTACCTTTTTTGTGCAAAGCCGCTGACGCCGCCCGGCTCACCAAAACTCCAACTGGAGAAATATCTCATCGACGACCGTGTGAGGTATAGATTCTCGCACCGAGCACCAAATCACGCGCCCCAGGAATCTGCCATATGAGTCTCACGCCGAAGTCGAAGGTCTCCGCTGTTCATGCACTTTCGTCGTCGCCGCCTTCGCTGTTGCATCGTTTTTTTGAGACTCAAGTCGATCAACATCCCGGCCAGATCGCCGTGGAATTCGGCGCAGCGCGGTTGAGTTACCGCGAACTCGACGAGGCCGCGAATCAACTCGCGCACCATCTGCAAAGGCTGGGAGTCCGACCCGAGTCGTGCGTGGGCTTCTGGCTGCCCCGTTCGATGAACGTCTATGTCGCGCTGCTCGGCATTCTCAAGTCGGGCGGAGCCTATGTGCCGCTCGATGCCGAATACCCGGCCGACCGCGTCGCGTACATTTTGGATGACTGCGGGATCGAGATCGTCATCACCACCAGCGACTACGCGAATCGACTGGTCAACTTCCGGGGCCGCGTGATCCTGATCGACCAGGATTGGCCCGAGATTTCTGCGCGTCCGACAACTCGACCACCGGCAGTCGATGTTCAGACTCAGCCCGAAAACCTGTGCTATGTCATCTACACTTCGGGATCAACGGGGAAGCCCAAAGGGGTGCAGATCGAACACCGGAATGTTGTCCATCTGGTACAGACCGAAGCCACGCGGTTTGTCCTTCGTCCCGAGGATCGCGTCTATCAGGGTTTCTCCATCGCGTTCGATGCGTCGGTCGAGGAGTTGTGGCTGGCGTGGTGCGCGGGTGCCACGCTGGTGGCCGCTCTGCCGGACATGGTTCACGCCGGGCCGGACCTGCCGCGCCTGTTGACCGACGCGGGTGTGACCGTGCTGTCCTGCGTACCAACTCTGCTGGCGATGATGGAGGGCGACCTGCCGACCATCCGGATCTTGATTGTCGGCGGTGAAGCCTGTTCGCCCGATCTGGTGCGGCGCTGGTGCCAGCCCGGTCGGCGCATGTTCAACACGTACGGCCCGACCGAAGCGACCGTGATCGCCACTTGGACCGAGTGCGATCCCGCGCGAGCCGTCACGATTGGCGAACCGCTGCCCGGCTACACGGCCTTCGTGATGGACGCCGCTGGTCAACCGGTTCAGCACGGCGAGACGGGCGAACTGTATCTCGGCGGGGCGGCCCTCGCGCGCGGTTACGTTGGCCGGGACGATTTGACGCGCGAGCGGTTCGTGTTCATCCAGCTCGCGGAATCCGATGCAACTCCGACGCGGCTGTATCGCACCGGCGATTTGGCCCGTTGGACGAACGACGGTCAAGTGGATTTCCTCGGTCGCGCGGATGGGCAGGTCAAACTGCGCGGCTTCCGAGTCGAGCTTTCCGAGATCGAAGCCGAGTTATTGCAGTGTCCGGGAGTGTTGGCCGCCGCCGTCACGGTTCGCGAAGACGTGCCGGGAGTTCAACAACTCATCGGCTATATCGT
>JAYUFF010000773.1:0-1565 GCA_043738825.1 Schlesneria sp. | reverse complement strand
CTTCCCGTCCGGCTTGAGCCAACCGGCGATGCGCGAGAACAACGACTCGTAGTTGCGCATGTGCTCGAACATCTCGACCGAGACGACTCGATCGAAGCGGCGCGAGGTGGTGAAGTCGTTCATGTCGCACGTTTGGACTTCGACGTTCGTCAAACCTCGCGCGGCGGCGCGGCTCAGGATGAAATCGCGCTGTGAGGAGGAGTTTGAAACTGCGAGGATGCGACTGTTTGGGAAATGCTCCGCCATCCACAGCGTGAGTGATCCCCAACCGCAGCCCAACTCCAGCACGTCCATCCCGTCGATCAGTTGCGCGCGTTCACAAGAGACCGCGAGCATCGCGTTCTCCGCAGCGGTCAGGTCGTTCACTTTGTCCTGCCAGAGGCACGAGCTGTATTTCAGTCGAGGCCCCAGCACGTGCTCGAAGTACGCGGCGGGGACTTCGTAGTGCTGCGAGTTCGCGTCCCGAACGTGAAGCGCGATCGGGCCGCCTCGCAACTCTTCCAGCAGCGCACGATGCCGTTGGCTCAAGCCTTCGCATCCCGCCTGCAACTCTTCGCGAACGCGAGCCGTCAGCAGGCGACGCATGCCCTGTCGGACGAGGAAGTCCGGGAGCAATCCGCGTTCGGCGAGTTCGATTCCAAGTGACATGAGGCGTGTTGTCCGGAGATTGATTTGGTACGTGCTTCACTGACGCGCGGCGACATCGCGTTTGGGGAACCACGGAAAGAACGGACTCGTCGTGCGCTGATAGTCGCGATAGTCGTCGCCGCGGCTGGCGAGGGCCTGAGCTTCCGTCGCCGGAAGGCCAGTCACCTTGAACAGGAAGAACAGCATCAGGGCCGGGGCGAACAACGTCGTCCAACCGAACGGAGCCTGCCACGCGACGACGACATACACCCACCAGTGCAGCCACTCAAAGAAGTAGTTCGGATGGCGCGAGCAACTCCACAATCCATTGCGGCAGGTCTTCCCCTTGTTCGACGGATCGGCTCGAAATCGGGCGAGTTGCCAATCGGCTGTCGTCTCACCCACAAACGCGATCAACCACAGAAAGACTCCCGCCAGATCGGCCATGTCGGGCGCTGCTCCCTCACGCCGCATGGCAATCCAGAACGGGATTGAGAAGAGCCACGCCAGCAGCGCCTGGGCCTGAAAGAAGGCGAAGAAGAAGGCCTGCACGCGGGAACCGTATCTTGCTCGCAGGTTTTGATAGCGCCCATCTTCGGGTTTACCGAGGACTCGGTTGAACAACAGGTAGATCGCCAGTCGCAACGACCAGACAGCGGCCATTCCCACAACCAGCCAGGTGCGAGTGGAAGTCACGGGCAGCGTCGCCCCGTAGAACAACGCGAGCAGACCGAGGCTTCCCGACCAGCCAACATCCACGACGCCGGCGTCGTGCGTCGCGCGTTGGATCACCCACAGCACCAGCATTAGTCCCGAGGCACACACGAGGCCGATGATCGGTTGAGTCGTCGAGTCGAGACTCATACGGAAAGTGCCTCCGTCGGATCAGCCGAGGGGCTCATCAACTCGAAAGCCACTGTCCGCAGTTTCTCGATCGC
>JAYUFF010000772.1:0-4223 GCA_043738825.1 Schlesneria sp. | reverse complement strand
CCACGGTCATGGTTGGCGTGGCCGTGTCTTCGCGACGACCAAAGCACGGCCACGCCCAGCCGTGACCGTGGCACCCTGAAAACAAGCGATTTCTTTTCGGATCGCCTCTCAGCGTTGTCGAGCGACTTCAAGGATTCAGCCGCTGCTTCAACCAGGTGCCGTCGGTTTGCAGGTCGTAGACGAACCGGTCGTGCAGGCGGCTCGGGCGGCCCTGCCAGAACTCGATCCGATGCGGGGCGAGGCGATATC
Source organism: Schlesneria sp. (assembly GCA_043738825.1). GTDB lineage: Bacteria > Planctomycetota > Planctomycetia > Planctomycetales > Planctomycetaceae > Schlesneria. Next base: position 3,974 of record JAYUFF010000772.1, on the reverse strand, counting down.
CACCCCAGTGAGCCGGACGCGGGATCGGCCCGTGCGCGAACCGGCGGCGCAGGTCATCGACTCGAAGTTCGAGTGTCTCCGCCGAATCGAGCGGCTCGCTTTGCGCCGAGGCCCACGCGCCGAGTTGACTCTGCTTCGGTCGATCCGCGAAGTACGCATCCGACTCCTCGACCGACATTCGTGCGACGGTCCCCTCAATGCAAATCTGTCGTTCGAGTTCTCGCCAATGCAGGACCAGTGCGGCGTGAGGATTCGCCGCCAACTGCTGCCCCTTGCGACTGTCGTAGTTCGTGTAGAAGTCGAAGCCGCGCGCGTCGGCTCCGCGCAGAAAAACGACTCGCGCGGAGGGGCGTCCGTCGGGCGTGGCTGTGGCAAGCGTCACCGCTTCCCAGTCCGAGACCTTCGCCGCGCGAGCCTCCGCAACCCAGCGTTCAAACTGCGCGAACGGGTTGGCCAACAGCTCGGCCTTCCGCAGCGGTGGAAAGTTGAAGTCACGATGTTCGACGGGCAGAGTCATGTGCAGTCCCTGGAAGCGGTTTCAAAACCCGAATACCAACCCGCAGCGTAAGCGAGGGCATCGGGAATTGCCGCGTGGAATCGCTCTCGCTCACGCTGCGGGTTACTTTGAAACCGCCGCTAGCAGCCCGTTGAAAATCATTTGTAGGGTGGGACAAGCTCGTTTCGAGCACCGGCCCACCATCAGCGGTCGCTGCGTTTCATGGTGGGCCGGCGCGGCGAAGCGCCGCTGGTCCCACCCTACGTCCTTTTTTCAACAGGCTGCTAGGCAAGGTGTGTAGCACAAGATACCTGACGATGACTGTGACAGGCGAGTCGTCCTCAAAAGTGCGGCTCGCGCAACGCGGCTTCGGCGGCGCTGAGTCCGTCTCGAACGGCCTTCACGTGAGGCCACTCTTTCAGCGCGAGTCGATACAGCGGCGCGGCCTGCTCGGGACGCGCGAATCTGCGATACAGATCGGCCAGCGGGATGAGCAGCTCGGGTCTGTCGCCGACGCGGGCGCGAGCGGCTTCCAACACGGCGACGGCTCGACCGGACCAGCCGTGCTCGTCGAGCAGCTTGGCGAGCCGGACGTGCATCGCCATCGAGTTCGCAGCTGCACCAGTGGTGAACGCTTCGGCAGGCGTTGGCAGATTCGCGGGGTTGATGGCCGAGACGGCGGCATTCGGCTCGGGCAATTCTGGTGGTTGTTCGTCGGCGACGGCGGCTTCGAGTCGCAGCAGTTCCAACTTGGCGCGAGCCTCCTCCGATCCGAGCGTCACGGCGGTCTCGTAGTGCCGCTCGGCCTGAGTCCGTTCGCCGAAGATGTGGTGCAGGTAGCCGCGCCAGTAGTGCGCTTCCGCCCGTTCGGGGATGAGGGCCAGCAGTTGGTCGGTCTCACGTTCGGCGTTGGTCCATCTCAATGAAGCCGCGTGTGACTGGATGCGATTCAACGCGCGCTCGATCGACTTGGATGCGGTCTCTTCCGGTGTCTCGCGCTGTCGCGCACGAGCCTTCTCGGCTCCATCGGCCAGCGTTGCGGCGATGGCTTCCGCGTTGGGGAGGCCGCGCGCCAGATCGAGGTACCGCGCGGCTTCGGCATAGCGTCGTTCCTCGAACAAGGCCCAACCGAGATCCGCGCAGACTCGCACCGAGGTGTGGCCCTTGTCGATCAGGCCGCGCAGGCCGGCGATGGCTTCGTCGCTGCGACCCAGCTCTCGCAACAAACTCGCCCGTCGCACGAGGACATCGTCACGATCGGGATGTTGATTGAGGAACTCGTCCAGCCTGGCAAGCTGTTCCCGCAACCAGTCGTCCTGCGCCGAACGCGACACTTGCCCCGAGCGGTTCGGTTCGACTTCGAGGATCGCGACATCCCGCTCGCGATAGACGACCTTCAACCGACAGGCCGGATCGGCGGACAACTGCTGCCAGCCGAAGCCGTCTCCCCAGTGCGCGTCGATCACGACGAGATATCGCGCCGAAAACGACGCGATCTGCTGACGCAGCTTCTCGGGCGTCAGCGTCTCGAACGACGCGCGGCGCTGAAAGCGGTGGGCCGTGCCTCCCACCGCCGCATGCCACGTGAGCAGCCTCGCGTAAGGCGGCGTCTGCTCGCGCAGCCATGTCCCCGCGCGACGCCAATCGGCGAAGTAGAAGCTGGGAGCCTCGCGCGCATGAAAGGTGTCGCGGTCGGAGACGGCTCGCTGATTGGTCGCGATCAAACTCACCTCGCTCAGAATCTGACGATGGCACAGCCCGACCGCCGCCAGCGCGAGGAGCAGCATTAACACTCGCCGCGTCCCCGGCCGGAACGCCTGCATCACGGCGGCCAGTCCTGTCGGCACGAAGACCCACAGCAACGGAATCAGCGGCCACAGGAATCGCTCGTGCCGCCACGGCCAGACGGCGAGGCAGCCGAGATACAACGGCAGATAGAGCAGCACGAGGCCGCCGGATCGCTGACGTTGCGCCCACACGCCGCACAGTCCGACCAGCAGCAACGCGATCGAGGCGATGGACAGCCACCGGCTCAGCCCGTCGGCCGACGGCAGCGTGTCGAGCGACAACAGGGCATAGAACGGGCGCTCCTTTGTCAGTCCCGGAAAGAGCAGACCGGGCAAGGCCGTCGAGTAAAACTGCATCGTCTGCCACGCATCGGCCACCATCGCCGTGAGGCCACGTTCGCGCAGGCCGTCGAAGAGTGATCCCGCATAGTTGTCGCCGCCCGCGCCGCGACCGTGTTGCACTCGCCAATAGATGCTGCCCCCCGCCAACGCGGTCGTGAGCAGATACGGAACGCGCCAGCGCGAGACCAGCGACCACAGTCCGATCGCGACGAGCAACGACACTCCCACAGTGCGGATCGCCGGCAACCAGATCAGCGTCACGAAGATCGCCGCGAAGCGAAGTGTGTTGGGGATTTCGGGCTTCTCGGCGACGCGACCCAACCAGTAGAGCAGGGCGAGCACCGCCAGAGCGTACGGAACTTCGCTGAGGACTTCGGTCGAAAGCACCAGCAGCACGGGGCTGCTTCCCGTGAGTGCCACCACCAGCGGACCGCTCCATCTCCCGCCGTGCCGGACCGCCAGCGCATGGACCGCGAGCAACAACAGCACACCCGTCAGCAAGACCATCCCCTTGGCGGCAACGATGTCATACGGGCGAAACATCAAGGCCGGTGTGAGCAGCAGCGGGAGGCCCGGCGGTCGCCACGAGTAGACCGGCTGGCCGGGCACGTCGATCGCGCGGTACTCGCCCTGATTCAGCATCCCCTGCGCATAGATCAGATAGCGCGGACTGTCCGGATTGAACAGGTCGCAGTCGTTCAATCGCATCGCGCCCGCCCACGCAAACAACCCGATCAGGATCGCGGAACAAACGTGATGCCAAATCGAAACACGCGGCGCAACAGGTGGCGAATCAGACACGGCAGTTCAACCTTGATCGAGGTTCCCAGGGACCGGTCGTGCATTCCCTAACGACTGCGCACGGTGGCGCGGTCGTCACGAGACACGCTTCACCACGACTTGCAACCCGCATTCCGGTCCCCTCGCCCCCGTCTTCGGGGGAGAGGGTTAGGGTGAGGGGGCTTCGGTCATTGAACCCCAGCCAGTGCCCCGCCGCCGTCTCCACACCCGCTGCAAGCGTTTCGATTCGTCGCCGAACATGAAGAATCGAGAACACTGATTGGCACTGATCTTCGCTGATTCGGATGAGTGAAGATTAGCGTCGATCAGTGTTCTGTTTTTTTTGTTTAATTTTGGTTTCGGTGGAGCGAGGCTTCGCCGCACTGATACTCCACGCGGCCTGGTGTGAGACGTTTAACCGCGACGCCAACGGCGTGCGTGCGATCTACGATTCGCCCAGGGCCATCGCCTTGTTGAATCTGGGGTATTGGGTGCCACGGTCACGGAGCTTCGACGTGGCCGTGAGAATCGGGATCAGTCTTCACGTCCTTGCACGGCCACGTCGAAGC
>JAYUFF010000771.1:0-4224 GCA_043738825.1 Schlesneria sp. | reverse complement strand
ATCGTCCCAATCCGGCGGCAACCACACCCACATGGACACTCGTCAGGCGAGACTCGTCGAAGACATGGCTGGATTGTTCCGGGGGCAGCTCCGGTGCGATGCGGTCTCGACGGCGCTGTACGCCTCCGACGGCAGCCTGCATCAGATCACGCCGCTCGCCATTGCTTGCCCGAAGGATCGCGAGGACTTGTTGACGTTGGTCAAGTATGCGGCCGAAGAGCGTCTGCCGCTGGTGCCGCGCGGGGCGGGATCGAGTGTCGGCGGCGAAGCGCTCGGTGCCGGGATCATCGTCGATTTCTCGCGGCACATGCACGCGATCGAGGAGGTCGGTGAGCAGACCGTGCGAGTGCAGCCGGGTGTTGTTCACAGTCGGCTCAACCGCCTGCTAGCTCAGACGGGGCGCTGCTTCGCGCCCGATCCCTCGAACACGGCGACGACGACGATTGGCAGCATGCTCGCGCTGGATGCCGCCGGATCGCACTCACCGCGCGTCGGATCGACTCGCGATCACGTTGTCTCTCTCGACGCGATTCTGTCGAGCGGGCAGAGCTTCACCGCCGAGGTCGAATCGCTCGACCTGCTCAAGCTGCCGCCGGACGGTTCGCTGACGAACGGCCTCGCGGTGAAGCGAGACCTGGTGAGCCGGATCGCGGCGCTGCTGGCTCATCACGCGGATCTGATCGAGACGCGGCAGCCCGCCAACTTGCCCCGCAATCGCGCGGGATATTTCCTGCGCGGAGTCCTCACGACGATGCACCTGCATCTGCCGCGGTTGCTCGTCGGGTCGGAGGGGACGCTGGCGATGTTCGCGTCGGCGGTGCTGAAGACGACGCCGGTGTCGGCTCATCGTGGAGCGATGTTGATCTCATTCGGATCGCTCGAAGCGGCCGTGCGGGCCGTCGCGCGGATTGCCGAGGACCGGCCGAGTGCCTGCGATCTGCTGGACCGTCGCCTGTTGACGCTCGCGCGTGAAACCGATTCGCGGTTCGAGCGGCTGTTGCGTGCCGATGCCGAAGCGGCGTTGCTCGTCGAGCACGTCGGCTTCAGCGAGAACGAAGTCGCTGGCAAGTTGACGACGCTGGCGAGACGACTCGGCGAACTGGCCGATTCAGGCGCGACGGCCTTCGTCGCGCGGACGGATGAAGAGTTGGAGTTTCTCTGGTCGCTGCCGCATCGTGTGGTGCCGCTGCTCAACGGCGTGCGCGGCCCGAGCAGCAGTCCGCTGCCGTTCGTCGAGGACATTTCCGTCCCGCCCGCCGCGCTGGAAGAGTTCGTCGTGCGCATGCGGCGAGTGCTGCAACGGCATGAGGTCACGGCGTCGCTCTATTCGCATGCGGCCGCCGGTCAGCTTCACATTCGTCCGTTCCTGCCCGTGCCGACGCCGCGCGATGGACCACGACTCGAAGCCCTGGCGCGCGACCTCTATCACGCAGCCCTCTCCGTCGGCGGATCGATCAGCGGTGAGCATGGCCTCGGCCTGTCTCGCACCGCGTTTCTGAGGTCGCAGTACGGTGAGCTGTATCGCGTCTTCCAGCAGATCAAGCACATCTTCGATCCGCAAAACCTGCTCAATCCCGGCAAGGTGCTCTCCGACGATCCGCACCTGACCGTGCGACACCTGCGTCCCGCCATCGAGGTGAAGCCCGAGTTGTACGACCTGCAACTGAAGTGGACCGCGGCCGAGTTCGCCTCCGTCGCAGCGGCCTGCCACGGCTGCGGTGCCTGTCGGACGCAGGAGCCGTCGCTGCGAATGTGCCCGTTTTTTCGAGCCGATTCGTCCGAAGATCGCACCCCCCGCGCGAAGGCCAATGCGGTGCGAGCGATCGTCGATGGTCGCATTCCGGCTCACGAACTGGCTTCGCCCGACATGGGTCAACTGGCGAAGAAGTGCTTCAACTGCAAGCAGTGCCAGCTCGAATGCGTCAACCACGTCGATGTGCCGCACCTGATGATCGAAGCCAAGGCCCAGCACCTCGCCACGCACGGCCCGGCCACGTCAGACTGGTTCCTGTCGCGAGTTCACTTGTGGGGCGAGTGGCTCTGCCGACTGTCGTGGCTCGTCAACCCGCTGCTCGGTGGGAACAGCTCGCGCTGGCTGCTGGAGCGAGTCATGGGAGTGGCCCGCGAACGGCGGCTCCCTCCCTTCGCGAGGCGGTCGTTTCTGAGAAGCATCCCGCGCGAGTGGACCGCGCCACCGGTGACGATTCGAGGCGGACAGCCCGTCGTCTACTTTGTCGATCACTTCGCGAACTATCACGATCCGGAACTGGGCTTCGCCTTTGCGAGGATTCTCCAGCACAACGGCCAGACGCTGCATGTGCCTCCCAAACAAGTGCCGTCGGGCATGGCGTTGATCTCAATGGGAGATCTCGACGCCGCGCGGGCGCTCGCCGAACAAAACGTACGTGTGCTGGCCGATTTCGCGCGCGAAGGCTGTCCCATCGTCTGCACCGAGCCGACCGCCGCCGTCTGTCTCAAGCACGAGTACCCGCGACTGCTCGATCATCCCGACACAAAGCTCGTGGCGGATCGAGTCATCGAAGCGGGAGCGTATCTTGCCGGCTTGCAACGCGCGGGCGGACTGCGAACCGACTTCACCGAACTGCCGCTCACCGCGACCTATCACACACCGTGCCACTTGAAGGCGCTGGGCCATTCGACTCCGCTGGCCGATCTGTGCGGATTGATCCCGCGCTTCGAGACACAGCGCGCCGATGTCGGTTGTTCGGGAATGGCCGGTCCGTTCGGCCTCACGCGAGAAAATTTCGCCGACTCGCTGGAGATGGGCCGCGAGTTGATCGAACGCATGCGGTCCGCCGACCATCAACTCGGGCTGACCGAGTGCAGCAGTTGCCGGATGCAAATGGAACAACGCTCACCGACGCCCACGCTCCATCCGCTGAAAGTTCTCGCACTGGCCTACGGCCTGATGCCCCAGGTCCATCGCCGTCTGAAGCCGAACACCCGCAAGCGGCTGATGTCATGAAGCGGCGCGATGTCGGTCACTTCATCAATAGATTCTTGGTTCGCAACTTCTGTGCAGGCTGCGCATGTTGCAGGCGAGTGAGAAGTGAAAAGTGCGAAGTACAAAGTGAAAAGTGTCAGCCAAGCAGTAAACGTGGCCACTTTTCACTTTTCACTTTTCACTTCTCGCTTCTCACTTTGCACTTTGCACTTTGCACTCGCCACCTTGGTGGCGGCTTGGCCGCGTTAAGTTCTTCTCAACCAATCCGGGTTGGCCGACCCTGGCGGACGACGATCTCGGAGCCAGCGGCCACGAAGGCGGAGCTGGGTCGGCCCGCGAGAACGTGCGCAAACTCGGGGCCGTACAGCGTCGCGATGTTCCCCTCGAAGCGGCTCTCGTCCGCGCGCCACACGCGCCACGAGGGATGTTCCACCGCGTATTCGAGCGTCGAGCCATCGCGCTGCGCCGTGTAGCCCCAGTAGTGCTCGGTGATGAATTCTTCCTCCGATCCGGGAACGAGCGGACTCGGTTCGCCGTGCATCGTGGCCGACAACGTGTTCCAACCACCAGCCCACTTCCACGAGTAGTTGATCGCGCCGAGTTGGCCATTCTGTGCCGAGGGCAATTCGACCGAGTGCCGCATCGGCAGCGTGACGTATTGCTCGTTATAGACCCACCGCGCGACAAGCGTCACGGCGGGGCGAGGGACGATTTCCTTGAGAAACACGACGCCGCGATGCCAACCGTCGGTCGCGAGGTGTCTCACGTAGAACCGCAGGTTCACCTCGGGGAAGTTCCGATGAAACGGGATGCCGATCCCCAGCAGCCGCGTGTCGAGGAACTCAAACCCGACCAGACTGACAAACGTGCGACCGTTCCAGATGTCGATCTCGGTTCCCTGCGGCACGTGGTCGCGCAGCAGCTCGGAATCGATCTCATAATTCAGCATCACCAGATTCCGCCACTGAGCGGTCAGGAAGGATGAAGCAGCGGCCATCGACGCAGTCTCCTGTTCTTCTCTTCTTTTGTTTTGTTCCCCTCGCCCCCTTGGGGAGAGGGGTTAGCAGCCTGTTAAGAAACGTAGGATGGACGCCCCGTCCGTCCGTTATTCCAAGTGAAATGCACGGACGGGGCGTCCATACCACGACGTTTTTCAACGAGCTGTTAGCTCGACTTTTGCCATCTATTTGGAGTGCGGCAATTGGTTGCCGCTTTCCCTTCTCGCGATGGTTTGAGTTTTTGAATGCCCCGGCGGTTAG
>JAYUFF010000770.1:0-1567 GCA_043738825.1 Schlesneria sp. | reverse complement strand
CCGTAACATCCGACGCACCGCTGGGCAACGCCGTCCGATCCGACTTCCCCGAAGTGGTCTTGCTCAACGACTGGCCGCCGCCGCCTCAAATCGGCCTGACGGAACCATCACCCCACATCTAGCCCGGATGAAGAAGGGGTCGGGTGTTCCAATTTCAAAATTGGCCGACCCTGCGCCGTCCGATCATCACACCGCACTCCAAATGGTCGCGCCGGATTTGCCCTGCTTGATTGAGAGTGTGGACATCTTGGGAAGTGCCACTGCTCGCATCTGAGGCGATTACACAGCGCCACCCAGCCACTGGATTGATGTCGGTTCTTGAGTCATGCTCGCAACACACGCCGTCGCTGTCGCCAATGGCTCAATGAACAAGGGCAAACTCGTTGGAGTTGAGCAGCGCCCAGAAGAGATCCTGGTAGCCTTCGGCACTCGCGACCGTGCGGCCTGCGTTTTTGGGGCCGCGGCCGGGGGAGTCGTCTCGCACCAACTTGCGCATGGCCGCGAGTTCGTTCGCACTGGGGAGTCTCGACAGCGCGGCGAGGCACAGTTGGCGAATCTTCTCCTTCTCGTCGGACTTCCGCCGCACGACCTCATCGAGCAGCGTGCCGGGTGAGAGTTCGAGTGCCTTCTCGACGAGCGAGCCGTTCATCAGCGTGAGCGCCTGAGTCATCGTGCCGTCGAACTCCATCGCTTCATCGTTTTCGTCGGTCTCGTAATTCACGACGAACTGCGACAGCCATTGCTGCCGCTGGGATTCGGCCTGCGTCCAATCGACACCTCCCGCACGGTTGGCCTTCGTCGCGACGAGGAATGAATCGTACATCTGCTCGGCCGTCATCGACTTCACGTACATGTGGCTGAACTGCGGCGATTGACCCTCGATCGGATCGTCCGTGCGGTTTGCGGCACCAACCCGGCTGCTGAGTTGATACGGCTCGGAATTGCAGATCCACCGGACAAGCTGCTTCGTGTCGTAACCGCTGCGCACGAACTGGCGGGTCAGCAGCGCGAGCAACTCGGGATGGCTGGCCGGGCTGTGCGGCCCGATGTCGTCCACGGCGGGAGTGAATCCCTCACCGAAGAAGTGGCCCCACAGACGATTGACGAACGCGGCAGCCAACTGCGGCTGATCGCCCTCGGTCATCAAGCGGGCCAGCACGGCGCGGCGATTCGTTTCCGGGCCGGGATCGACCTCGTGGCCGTTGAAGCGCGGATAGGCCACACGCATCAGGCCGTTCTGCGTCTCGAAATAGATCGGCCCACCGGCATTGCGGGTGACGAGTTCGGTGTAGGTGTAATGGTCCTTGCCGGTACGCGGGTCGCGTTCGTGACGAGGCACGCTGGCGGTCTGGCTGAAGAAACTGTGCAGTTCCCAGAAGGCGGTCTGCTGAGTCTTGGTGAACGGGTTGTTGTGACACTGATTGCATTGCATCTGCTGACCGAGGAAGACTCGCGCGGTCACCGCCGTCGCCGGCAGGGCGTCGTTGTTCAGATGAGCGATCAGAAAGTTCGTGGCTCCATTTTCGGAACTGCTTCCCTCGGCAGCGACCAAGTCATAGACGATCTG
>JAYUFF010000769.1:0-4227 GCA_043738825.1 Schlesneria sp. | reverse complement strand
TGATTGGTGAGCACGTTCTTCTCGACATCGCGCGTCGGGTAGCCGATCTCGATGCAGAGCATGAACCGGTCGAGCTGGTTCTCGGGCAGCGGGTACGTCCCCTCGAACTCGAACGGGTTTTGAGTGGCCAGCACGATGAAGGGGTCGGCCAGTTTGTAAGTCTTCCCTTCGACCGAGACCTGCCCTTCGCTCATCGCTTCCAGCAGAGCACTTTGCGTGCGCGGAGTCGTGCGGTTAATTTCGTCGGCCAGCAGCACATTCGTGAAGATCGGACCTTGGCGAAACTCGAACTCACCCAGACTCGGCAGATAGACGCTCGATCCGAGGATGTCGCTGGGGAGCATGTCGGGTGTGAATTGCAGCCGCTTGAAATCGCAGGCCAGGCTTTTGGCGAGAGCCTTCGCCAACGCGGTCTTGCCCACGCCGGGCGCGTCTTCCACCAAGAGGTGTCCCTGCGCCAGCAGCGTGACGAGCGCCAAACGGATCGGCTCGGGCTTGCCGAGAATGGCCGATGAAATGTTCTGTTCAAACGCCGCAATCAACGAGTGATCTTCCGACACGTACTGCCCCCCGTACAAAACCACCTGCCCACGAACGCGGCGGGATTATAGGGAACGATCCCTCGCCACGCGATGATCCACCGCCAGCGGGACGAGGAAGCGATCTCGACATGGAAGCGAGCGAAGACGCGCCCGACAACAGTGGGATCGTAGTTCGGACCCCTTGGTCCGGACGAAGTGAAGTCAACGGACAAGCGCGGTGAAGTCATGGCGCGTGAGACGCCTTGTCCGGACCCCTTGGTCCGGGCCAAGGGGTCCGGACTACGGCCACCAGCGCGGTCGGACGGCTACTTCGTTTCGGCGGTCACGGTCGCAACGGAGTCCAGCAGGCGGCGCTGCTTGAAGTCGTACTTCTGGCCGGCCTTCACGACTTCATATTCGGGGTCGGTATCGGGGTCGTTCGGCTGGCGATCGAAGACCGCCACCTGACTTTTTCCGACAACTTCCATCGTTGTCCCGCGCACGATGAGTGCGGTGGCCTCGTCGATGCCGAGGCCGATCAGTTGCGGATACGCCTTCTTCAACCCGGTCATGTCCTCAAAGCGGTCGCGCTGCGTGAAGTGCTGATCGATGGCCACTCCGGGCAGAAAGCCGAAGCCCCGTTCATAGCCCTCGGTCATCATGTCCGTATTGCCGAGCGGGTTGCCGCGCACCAGATAGTCTCCCTGAATCGTGGCCCCGGCCGATGTCCCGCCAATCACACCGCCACGACTGAGCACCGCGTGAAACAGCGACTGGATCGGCGTGTCGAGATACGCATCGACCAACCGCCATTGCCGACCGCCCGTGAACCAGACTCCCTTGGCCTCCAGCAACCGAGCTTGCAAGCCGGGACTGGCGAGATCCTGTTTGTCGCGCGCATGAAACTGATGCACGTTCGAGGCTCCCGCCGCTGTCAACCAGCCACAGACACTCTTTTCCTCGGGCGGTTCGTCACCGAGCGCATTCGAGACGACCACGATCGAGGCGGCCTTGCCACCGGCCGCCGTCAGGAACAGCTCGACCGCCGCGCGGGGCGTGGCACCTCCGCCCACGATGATGAGCGTTCCCGCTTTGACCTCGGGGACGGAGGCGGTCGAGGCGGGGAACAACGGCCGTGTGCGAGCGATGGCCGCGCGGCTCAACTTCACCAGGTCTTCCTTCTGTCCGACAACCAGTGATTGTGTCCGAGCCGGTCGTCCCGGAGACGGGGCCAGTGACAGCGTCACGTCCGAATCACCGACGACTTCCAACGTGCGACCGCTCACAACGAGAGCCGTCGATTCATCGACGCCAATGCCGACGTGGCCGGGCCGCAGTTCGAGGGCCTGCATCAGGCGGCCCTGTCGGTTGCGCTTCTTGAAGTGCTGGTCGATGACCGTTCCATCAAGGAAGCCGAAACCCGAGGCCATGATGGGCATCTCTCGGCCTCCCGCAATCATCGACTTCGACATGATGGCCGCCCCCGCCGAAGTACCGCCGATCACGCCGCCTCGTCGCAGCAGATCGTGGCACCGTTCCTCGACGAGTGTTCCCAGATAAGCCTCGGCCAGCCAGTTCTGATTCCCGCCCATGAACCAGACGGCGTTGGCCTCCAGCAGCATTTGCGAGAACTCGGGCGTGTTCGCCTCAATCCGATCGCGCGTGTGCAGAAACTTGAGTGAGGTAGGTTTGCGGTCGAGCCAGGTGGCGTATCGAGTCTCCGCCTCGGGAGTCCCCGCCAGCACGCTCGCCGTCGTGACGATGACGATCTGAGCGTTCTCGCCTCCCGCCAACTCGAAGAACCGATCAATCACGGCGGTGGGAAGCGGGCCGCCCCCGGCGATGACCAGCGATCCCGCGACCGAGGCGGTGGGCCGCAACTCCAACATGGGAGGCGGTTGATCTGCGGAGACAGCAGCCGAACCCTGAACCAACAGGCTGAAAGCCGTGACGAACGAGAAGGAGAAGCAAGAAAGTGAGTGTGAGTTCGCGGGGACTTGTGCCATCGTGATTGGACTCCTCGGCGAAAGCGGACCAGTGACTGGCTGCCCCGAACTGGGGGCAGCACCTCCATGTACGCATCAAAGTATGTCGGTTCATGACATTGAGCAAGTCGAGTTCCTTAACTATTGGGCAGGCGAGATTCTTGTAAAGTCCGTGCGGTTGGTGGGAATGGACGGTTGCGACGGCAACCTCACCTTCGCGCGATTTGGCAGGGTTGTTATGTTCCCGCCCCTCGCAGAGGCGTCGTTGCTCGATTGAGCAGCGACTTGGCAAGCTCTGCGTTTGACGGTGCCCTTGACCAAGGAAGGTCTTCACGATGCCGTTCGCCGCAATTCGACCGTCTGCTCTGCTGGTCTTGTTTTTCATGGGCCTGTCGGGCTGCAACTACTTCCAGGGAAGTCGCGCGGATGCCGATGCCGATCTGGCGGAACTCGAAGATGAAGACACGAAGGAACTCGGTGCCGATTCCAATCGAAGCTCCTCTCCGACCGAGGGTGAACTCGAGTTGAAGCTGAAGGTCGGCGATCGCTTCCCACTGACAAAGCGGGTTGAGCAGCGGTTGACTCAGGCCGATGCGCAGGGTGTTTCGGTGTATCGGTCGCTGACGGAGATGCTGCTGTCGCTGAGCGTCGAGGAGATTCGCGACGGCCACAAATTGCTGTCGGTCCGCTATCACCGCGTCCGCTACGGACACGACATGGCGGGGAAGAAGGTCGAGTACTCATCGGACTCACCACTGCAGGCGATTCCGCCGGAAGCACTCGCCTATGCAGGCTTGCGCGACAACGGTTTCTCATTCTGGATCGGCCCCGACAACCGTGTGGTCGAACTGGTCGGCTTTGCCGAGTTCCTGCAACGCTGCGTGAAAGACGTGCCTCCACAGCAACGTCAGTCGGTGCTGGCTCAGCTTGAGGGAACTCACAACGAGAAGGATCTCGCCAATTTTGTCGATGATGGAATCGGACTGCTGCCCTACAGCGACAATCCGCGCCATCCGGCAGTGGCCGTCAAGGAGGGATCGGCGTGGGATTTGAAGCCGCGCATGTCCGAGGGACCGATCCCCATGCAGATCAACATGCGCTGCGTGCTGAAGGAATTGACCGAGAGCACGGCCGAAATCAGCCTGATCGGCAACATCGTCGGCGACCGTGCTCCGGTGATCGTGAAGGATGGCAATGGCGAACTGAGAGTCTTCGTCAAGGGCGGCCACTGCTCGGGAACTTGCAAGATCGACCGGCGAACCGGCCTGCCGACGAACTCACAGATCAATCGGTATCTCGAAATGACCGTCAAGCTGGCGGATGGCTCTGAGATTCAGCAGCGCAAGGACACGCTCACGTCGATCAGTTCGTTTCTCGACCAGCCGACGAACCAACAGCAGCAGCAGGCGTCAACGAGCCGCGACTCGAACATCCAACAGACGGGTCACTCGCGCGAAACACCGCTCACGAACCGGCCCCGCTAGGCCGGACGACTCATGGTCCCGAGGATTCGGGAACACCGTTTGAGTCGAGCCGCGACCGTGCGGGAGCGGCCCAGTTCTTGTGGTCCGCTCCCGCACGGTCGCAGTTCTGCTGGGCCATGAAAAAACCGTGTTCTAGGGGCCTGTCTAGGTCATCCGCAGCGGGGGCTGCTAGCGGTTGGTTTGGTGTTTGCGAGGTCGGCGAGCCGTGTGAATTGGTGGGCCGGGAGGTTGGTGTGA
>JAYUFF010000768.1:0-1568 GCA_043738825.1 Schlesneria sp. | reverse complement strand
ATCACTCCACCAGCCATCGGCAGCAGCGAACCGACGAAGGTCGAGCATCTCGACGTAAACATCACCGGCGCGCAGGGTTTGCTGTGGGCGTTCGATTCGCTCTACGTCGTCTGCAACGGCGGACCGGGCAGCGGGCTGTATCGCTGCCAGGACACCGACGGCGACGATCAATTCGACAAGGTCGAGTTGTTGAAGGCGATCCCCGGTGGCGGCGAACACGGACCGCATGCCGTTCGCCTGTCGCCCGACGGCAAGTCGCTCTACGTCATCGCGGGCAATCACACGAAGCTGCCGTTCGAGATCAAGACGAACGCTCCCCCACAGACGATGGGTGGCCAGCGCACCGAACAACTGCGAGCGACTCTGCCGGAAGGAGTCACCAGCCGATTGATGCCGAACTGGGACGAGGATGTGTTGTTGCCGCGTTATTGGGATCCCAGTGGTCATGCCGCGGGTGTGCTCGCGCCGGGCGGATGGATTTGCAAAACCGATCCGGACGGCAAGGCGTGGGAGGTGTTCTCGTCCGGCTATCGCAACCAGTTCGACTTCGCGTTCAACGCGGACGGCGAGATGTTCGCCTACGACGCCGACATGGAATATGACTTTGGTGCGCCGTGGCATCGTCAGACGCGAGTCGTCCACGCGACCAGCGGCAGCGAGTTCGGTTGGCGCAGCGGCACCGCCAAGTGGCCCGCGTATTACATCGACAGCCTCCCGCCGATGATCGACATCGGCCCCGGCTGCCCCGTCGGCGTCGAGTTCGGTTACGGCACCAAGTTCCCCGCGAAGTACCAGAAGGCCTTGTTCATCTGCGACTGGACCTTCGGCACGATGTACGCCATCCACATGGAGCCGTCCGGCTCCACCTACAAAGCGACGAAGGAAGAGTTCATCTCGCGCACGCCGCTGCCGCTGACCGACTGCACGGTCGGCGCGGACGGTGCGCTCTACTTCACGGTCGGCGGACGAGGTCTCCAGTCCGAGCTGTTCCGAGTCACCTACGTCGGCAAGGAAGACACCAAGCCGGTCGATGCTCGCGATGGTCCCTCGACTCGCGACAATGGATTGGTTCCAACCTCGCCGCGACGATTGCGAGAGTTGCGACATGAGATCGAGGCATTTCACGTCGGCAAGCACGACGCAGCGAAGGCCGCAAAGTTCTTGCCGGATTATCTCGCAAATCCAGATCGCCAAATTCGCTATGCGGCACGAGTCGCGTTGGAGCGTGTACCACTTGAAACTTGGCAGGACCAAGTATTTCAACTCGCTGACAGCATTTGCATCCGAGATAACAGTCCGCAGGATGCCGTTCAAAAGGTTAACGAGTCGATCATCAATTGTTGTGTCGCACTGGCACGTCAGACGGAGCCGCCGCTCCTGCCGAAGATTCTCGAAGCGCTCGGCAAGGTTAATTGGGCAGCGCTCACCGAAGAACAACAACTCGGCCTGCTGCGCGCCTACCAACTCGCGTTCATCCGGCTCGGCAATCCCGACCAAGAAACGTGCGCCGCACTGGCAAAGAAATTTGACGATCTGTTCCCGCAGAAGTCGGACTTCGTCAACCGCGA
>JAYUFF010000767.1:0-4230 GCA_043738825.1 Schlesneria sp. | reverse complement strand
GCCGACTCGCACCGAGACGATCCAAGCGGGCGAACTGACAATCACAGCGATCAACATCGTCGGCAAGGCGGCTCCGAAATCGGCGATCGGCGGGATGATGCCGCCGATGATGGGACAACCCAACGCGCGCGACACGGCGGCTCCCGCAGAGCGATCAGGTGCTGAGGTCAAAGACTCGGGATTGAAGTTTGACAAGCCGGAGGAATGGACCGAGGCACCGCCGAAACAGTTTCAACTCGCGCGGTTCCTGGCCAAGGATGGAGAGCACACCGCCGAGATTGCGGTCTCTCAGGCGAGAGGCGGTCGGGACGCGAACATCAATCGTTGGCGAGGTCAGATGGGCCTGAATCCTTTGTCACCGGAAGAACTCAAGCAGGTGGGCCAGCCGTTTGAAGTCGGCTCGAAAAAGGGTGAACTGATCGAGATCGTGGTCGAGGATCGAGCGCTCTTGGGCGTGATGATTCCCGACGGCGACCAATCGTGGTTCATCAAGCTGACGGGCCACGCGGCCCTCGCGGCGAAAGAACGATCAAGGTTTGAAGCGTTTGCGAAATCGTTGAAGCTGGAGTAGTGGGCGGTTGAGAAGTACAGAACACTGATCGTCGCTGATCTTCACTCATCCGAATCAGCGCAGATTAGCGTCAATCAGTGTTCCAAAATCTTCGCGCCCGGCTCACCAGCACCTGAATTGAAAAGAATCCCCTCACCCTAACTCTCTCCCCGCCTGTGTTCGTTTCCGAAGACAGGGCTGGGCGAGAACCGGACAGAACCGATAGACGAGGCATCACATGGCCATCGACATTCAATCGACCGAATTGGGTTCCGCAGACAGCCGACTGCGACCGCTGGCTTCCGAGTTCTCGCTGTGGGAGGGCGTGAAGACCGTCCTCGCGCCGGTCGCTTCGTTGAAGCTGACCGTCGTGTTGTTTGCGCTGTCGATTGTGTTGATCTTCGTCGGGACGCTGGCTCAGGTGGACAAAGACATCTGGGAGGTGATCGGCCAGTACTTCCGGTGCTGGTTCGCGTCAGTGCCCTTCCAGGTGTTTGTTCCTCCGTCGTTTGTCGTCTCGAACGAGATTCTCGACGCTCAGGGTGTGGTCGAAAAAACAACGTACTATTTCATGGGTCTCATTCCACTCGGACTTTGGAAGGCCGATTGGAGGGCCAACGACATTCCCGGCGGCTTTTGGTTCCCCGGTGGCAAGCTGATTGGGCTGTTGCTCGCGGCGAACCTGCTTACCGCCCACTTGATCCGCTTCAAGGCGGAGGCACGCGGCGCGAAGCTGCTCGGCGGTCTGGCGGCCATCGCCGTGGGGTGCGTGGCGACGTGGATCATCATCGCGGCGGGAGGCAACTCCAAAGGGATTCAGAACGAGCCGCTCATTCCTTATCACACGCTGTGGATCGGGTTCGAGGGCCTGCTCGCGCTGTTGGCGATGGCGGCGGCTTACGGAACCGTGCAGCAGTGGTCGCAACCGCTGGCCGTTTCACAACCGACGAAAGACAGGTCGCAACAGGCGAAGGGCTGGTTCGTGCGAGGTCTGCTGGCGGTCGTCACGGTCGGGTTGACGGCTCTGGTGGCGTGGCTCGTGTGGAGCGGAGTCGCCGCGCGGCCGAGCGATTCGTCGCTCCGCATCCTGTGGCAGTTGACTCAATCGGCGTTCGCCGGGGTGACGCTGTTGGCCGGGTGTTGGATCGTGTTCCAAAAGCGAGCGGGCATCGTGCTGCTGCACGCGGGCGTCGGGTTGATGATGTACTACGAGCTGCATGTTGCCCTGACGGCCGTCGAAACGCAGATGCAGATCGAAGAGGGCGAAACCACCAGCTTCGTTCAGGACATCCGCACGTTCGAGCTGGCGGTGATCGACAAGTCGAAGCCGGGCGAAGACCGCGTCGTGGCGGTTCCGAAGTCCGTCATCCTTGCGGCGGTGCCCCCTTCCGAGAGCGTGGCGGGGAAGCCGATCGATGTTCCCGAGTTGCCGTTCCAGATGGAGGTCGCTCAGTTTGTGCCGAACTCGCATCTGCGAGCAGTCTCGTCGCGCGACCAGAATCCGGCGACGATGGGACTCGGCACCGAACTGTTCGCCGAACCGAAGAAGAAGGGGGCAGGAGTCGATTCCGACAGCAAGGTCGATATGTCGGCGGTGTACGTCACCCTGACCTCGCGCGCAGGCGGCCAGCCGCTCGGGACGTACCTCGTCGCCATGTTGATGAGTGGCGAGCCTGACACGGTCCGCGTCGGTGATCGCACGTTCGAGTTCACTCTGCGGCCGAAGCGGTACTACAAGGATTACCAATTCACGCTGAAGGACGTGCGCAAGGAAGACTATCTCGGGACGAAGACGCCGCGCAACTACGCCTCGACGGTCGGGATTGTCGATCAGACCCGGAACGTTGATGAAGAGAAGACGATCTGGATGAACAACCCGCTGCGGTTCGCCAACGAGACGTTTTATCAAAGCGGTTACCACCGTGACACAAGCGGTGTCGAATACACCACGCTGTCGGTCGTGGCCAACTCGGGCTGGATGATGCCGTATGTGTCGTGCGCGTTGGTGGCCATCGGGATGTTGGCTCACTTCCTGCTACTGCTCGTTCGATTCCTGACGCGCGGCGATGCGCCGGATGTTTCCGCAGCACAGTCGATTGGCGCAGCGAGCCTCCGAGCCAAACTCGGCATGAAACCGGCGCAGACACCCGTGACGGCGGCCTCGTCGTTGATCGCCCCCGCGCCGGCATCGCAATGGTTGTCGGTGACCGTGGCGGCCACGCTGGTCCTCGCGGCGGGAGCTTACATCGCTTCAAACGCAATGCCGCCGAAGTCGTCGCCGTTCGAGCACGACCTCGCGGCGTTCGGCCGCATTCCCGTCGTGTACGCGGGCCGGGTCAAGCCGCTCGAAACGGCGGCTCAATCCGCTCTACTAGAGATCTCGGGAAAGACGGCCGTCAAGCTGGGTCACGAGAAGGACGCGAAGTCGATCTCGGCGACCCAGTGGATGCTCGATGTCATCTCCGAATCCGATGCGGCCGACGAGTACGAGGTCTTCCGCATTGAGAACCTCGAACTGCACGAGACGATGGGCGTGAAGAAACGCGAGGGAATGAGGTACTCGCGGAAGGAATTGCGGCCTCGGTTCAAGCTCACCGCAGAGTCGTTGGCGACCTTGGAGCGTGTGGGCATCCCCAAATCGGTGCTCCAGAAACTGGATGAGCTGAAGGACCAGAGACTGGAGAGCGATGCGTTTCGGGACCGGCTCCGCAAACTGCTCGACGACAAGGAACTCCAGGCCATTGGACCGATGGTCGTGCGAGTTGCGGAACAGGACGAGTTCCACAAACAGGTTGAGTTGGCGCGAACGGAAGCGAGGAAAGACCGTCGCGGCCTGAGCGTCTATCAGCGCAAAGTTCTGGAACTGAGCGACAAGCTCTCAACATTCGACAATCTGCAGTTTGCCTTTGGTTTGCATCATCGCATTCGAGGTGACACGGCTGAGGAAGTTATTGAGTCGTACAAGATGGCCATCAAATTCTCGAAGGCCATCGCCAGCGAAGGTCAACCGGTGTTCGCGGTTGGTCCCGTTGAAAAGGATCAGGAGTGGCGGACGCTCGCGGGAGCGTGGCTCGATAATGTCGTGAAGGCGGTGCGGGACAAGAAGGATGCCGATCCGACTGTGACCGGTTGGGAAGCCATCTTCAAAGGCTACTCGAAGGAGGGTGGTCCGAAGGAGTTCAACCGGGCGGTCGAAGCATACCTCGGACAACTTCAGGCCAAGCCGCCTCGCGATGTGAATCCGACCAAGGTGAGTTTTGAAACGTTTTTCAATCGCTTCCAGCCGTTCAACGTGGCCGTGCGGTTGTATCTGGTGGCGTTCATCCTCGCGGCGTGCGGGTGGCTCGGTTGGACGCAGGGCTTCAACCGCGCGGCGTTCTGGTTGCAGGTGCTGACGCTCGGGCTGCACACGTTCGCGCTGATCGGCCGCATCTACATCTCGGGCCGTCCGCCGGTGACGAACCTCTACTCGTCCGCGATCTTCGTCGGCTGGGGCTGCGTGGTTCTGGGGCTGATCCTCGAACTGATCTATCGCATCGGGATCGGCAGCCTGATCTCGTCGGTCGCCGGATACGCGACCTTGCTGATCGCCGACAGTCTCGCGTCGAGCGGCGATACGTTCACCGTGCTGCAGGCGGTCCTCGACACGCAGTTCTGGCTGGCGACTCACGTGACGTGCA
>JAYUFF010000766.1:0-1570 GCA_043738825.1 Schlesneria sp. | reverse complement strand
TCATGGGTGATTCGGGCAGCTACTTCCTCGGCTTCAGTATCGCCAGCATGACGGTGCTCGGCACGTTCTACTCGCCGACGGATCGCAATCAGCATGTGATCCTCGCGCCGTTCTGCGTGCTGGCCGTGCCGCTGTATGACATCTGCTCGGTCATACTCATTCGTCTGCGCGAGGGCCGCAGCCCGTTTCAACCCGACAAGAAACACTTCTCGCATCGACTGGTCGCACTGGGGCTGACGAAGGTGCAGGCGGTCCTCACCGTTCATCTGACGACTCTCGTGACGGGGCTGCTTGGGCTGACGCTGTATGCCGTGACGAGTTGGAGCGCGGCGATCGTCGTGCTGGCGTGTGTCGGCTGCGTCCTGCTGCTGATCGCAATTCTGGAGGCCGCGCCGCGCGAGGGAACTGCTCCATAGATCGCACTTCAAAACTAGCCCGACGCGCGAGCGAGGGCTTCGTAGACATCGGACGTTTAGCCCTCGCTCGCGCGTCGGGCTAGTTTTCAAGGACAGTGTGAGTTTTGAAATGCGATCTAGCACATGCTGGCAGCATGTGTGACGTGCCGCGATGCTGCCGCAGAAGGATCAGAACCACATGGCCCGGCCGGTCTCCAGCGAAGCTCCTCGAATCGCGATGACGTTGACGTCGCGAGTAGTCGATTTCGTGTTGAGCGGTCTCATCGCGGCCGTTTTCTTCGCTCGTTTCTATCTCCCCACGGAGGCGACGGCGCAGGGGGAGACACTCTGGATCGTGGGCCTCTGGCTGGTGATCGGCCTCGCAACGTCACTGATTGCGTGGCGGAGTGGCTGCGCGGTGAGGCGGCTGGATTGGCTCGATGCTTCGGTGCTGTTGTTGATTGGCGGGCAGGCGGTCTCGGCCATCGTGGTCGTGGCGACTTTGGGCGACAAGCGGGCGGCCGTCAATGTGGCGTGGGAGTGGTTCGGTGTCGGGATCGTCTGGTTTGTGCTGCGGTCTCGGATGGCGAGTGCCTCGTTTCGTGAGGCGTTCGTGCGGGCGTCGATTGTGACGGGAATTGTCCTCGCCGGGCTGGGCTTGTGGCAGCATTACGTCTCGCAACCGCAACTCGCCGCCGAGTACGGCCCGCTGTTCGATCGGCTGCGCACGGCGAGCGGCCAGGAGGCGGAAGCCATTCAGCGGAAACTGGCTGCGGCGGGGATCCCGACCAGCGGGCCGGGACTCACGCTGTTTGAAAAGCGATTACGCGACAGTCGCGAGCCGATGGGATTGTTCGGTCTTGCGAATACGTTTGGTGGCTGCCTCGCCGTGTGGTTGGTGATGACATTCGGTGAGTCGCTCGCCGCATGGCGCAGCGGCCGTGCGCGGTGGCGGCTCGTGATGCCTCTCCTTTCGGCCGGTCTGATCGTGTGGTGTCTGTTGCTGACGAAGAGTCGCACGGCGGCGATTGGAGCGGGTTGCGGAGCGGCCATGCTTCTCGCGGGAAGTTGGTCCCCGACCCTGCGGCTGCGTCGCGTGATGCTTTACATCGGGGTGGGAGTCGGACTGTTGATCGCCGTCGTGGGGCTGCTGTTTCAATTGGGTGGCCTCGACC
>JAYUFF010000765.1:0-11231 GCA_043738825.1 Schlesneria sp. | reverse complement strand
ACATACGTTCCAATCCAAGCCGACTGCTTGTAGGTGTCCGAATCCGGCTTGGCGACGATCAGCTTTCCATCCTTCTCGCGCAGCTCCCACCCGGCCATTGCACCGGCGGGGATTTGAAGGTGCTCGATTTCCAGGATCGACAGGTAACGAGTGTTCCCCTTGCCCGATCGCGTCTTCCAATAGCAGCCGAGACCGGGTTCGGAGACGATCTTCAACCCGGCCTCTTCCTTGCCGGGATCGTAAGCCAGATAACCGACCTCGACTCGGTGATCGTCCACCGTCAGCCTGCGCTCCGCGTAGAGCACCAGCCCCTGCTCCGTCTTCTTGATCGTGAGCGAATAGCTCTTCGGTTCGCTGATCTTTCCAGACTGCATCGTCATCGGCTTGGCAGACCGCTGCATGACGCGGCCCTTCCGGTCCCACGCCACAGACGTACCGAGTCCGCAGAGAATCACCAGCAACATGATCCGTGTGACGGCAGAAACTTTCATGATGGATACCTCTCCAGTCACAAGTGGGTGCGTTCCAGCACCACTTGAGCGGTCTTCGCGGGCGTAACCGAGTCTGGTTTTGGTGCAGGTTTTTTGGGGTTCACCATGTTCCAGATCAGCGCGACAGTCATGCCACCGTAAGCCAATGCACACAGGACGAGACCCGCCTGACGCCACAGCGGGGGACGGACTTCTTTCGGGAGGAAGCGCGTGTTGACGCGCAGAATCTGCACGGCGGCGATGGCCATGATCGGGTTGGCCACGATGCCGAGAATCTTGAACAGATCGAGCACGCTGCCCAGGTGAACGGCGAACACCGCCCAGACCGTCAGGCCGCCGAGCAACGTCGCGTAGAGGACGCCGATCGGCCGACGCCTCACGCCGGGGAAGGCCGACCAGCAGATGTCGCTCACCGTGCGGATCAGCACGTCGGTGTTGCCGAGATGCGTCGAGAACAGAATCCAAAACCCGTTGATCAGCGTCAGCAACCAGAAGCCCTGCCATAGTCGCGCCATGTATTCGGCCTGATAGGCTCCCGCTGTTCGCTCGTCGATGATTGCTTCGGGAGGGATGATCGACGCGGCGAGGTTCACATTCAGATACATCCCGAGAAAGCAGCCGACTCCCCACAGTGCGGTCTGGTCGAGCACGGCGTAACGCCACCAGACTCGCCAACGCCGCAGGTTGTCGTCGGTGATCGGGAACGTCACGCCGACGTGCTTGAGTCCGGTGTGTTCGCCCGCCAGCGCGTTGCCGATCGCGCCGACTTTGGATCCCATTGCGAAGCCCTTGTCGCGGAACCAGTTTGAAATCGCGAGATTGCCGAGCCCGCCCGACCCCGCCGTCGCGGCAAACGTCGCCAGCAGAATCAGGTCCACATTGTCGGGCAATCCCTGCACGACCAGGAACCCGCGCGCGGTCTGCACCCAATCCCCAAACGGCACGAACACCACGTTGACGAGAATCAGGAAGCTGAAGATGAAGGCGATCATCAGCCACGACAGCTTCTCCAGCACACGCTCGATGTGCTTCCCCGACATCAGCAGCGCAACGGCCAGCAGAATCACGCCGACTCCGATGGCGTTGACCATCGCCGCATCGTCTTTGCCTGACAACCGACCGACGAACGCGGCGAACAATACCGTCGCACAACCCTTCGCCAGTGCGGGCGTCGCGAGTTGAGCCAGCCCGATCAAAATGTAGAACCACGCCCAGAACCTCGATCCCGGACGGAGCCGCATGAACCCGGTGATGATCGGCTCGCCGGTGTACATCGTGTAACGAGCCGCCTCCAGATTGAAGATCGTTTGGACGACGATCGCCAGCGTCGCGATCCACATGATGCCGGTGCCGTAGTTGTGTGCCGTCACCGGACCGACAATCCACTCGCCCCCGCCAATCGCCGCCGCCAGCAGGATTGCTCCCGGCCCGATGGTCTTGAAGAGATTGGTGAAACTAAACGGCAACGGCTCGGGCAGATCGGCCCGCTCCCAATTGGGAAGACAACCGTGATCGACAGCATCTGTTTGAGCGAGCGAGGTTGATGATTCGGGGTTCAAGAGGAGAGGCTTTCGCTTGTCCCCTCTCCTCCGTCTTCGGGGGAGAGGGTTAGGGTGAGGGGGCGTCTTGTTGAAGAGAAGCGAGTGAGAAGTGACCATTGAAAAGTGCAAAGTGCAAAATGAAAAGGCTGCGACGCGAGATACTCCTCACTTTGCACTTTTCATTTCTCATACGGGTTGCAGGGAATAGCTGCGCGTTCCGTCATCCGGCTCATCACGCGGAGCGTGATGGCTACGTAGCCGTCACGCTCCGCGTGACGAGCCGAACGGTCGCGCAGACTTCAATTGGAAGGCGAGCCACTGGTCACTTCTCACTCCCGGCTTCCGCCGTCGCGTGCATCAGTCCGCGCATGTAGCCGTAAGCAAACAACCGCCCGAGCATCGTGTAGCCCGGTTCGCCGTCGTCCTCGCCGTAGAACTGCGGCACATGGTCGGGACGCATCGGGCCGGAGAAGCCGATGTCGCGGTAGGCCCTCATCGCGGCGGCCATGTCGGTCGGGCCGTTGTCGTGGAACGTCTCGACAAAGTTGTCGCGAGTCCCCCGCACGTCGCGGAAGTGAACGTACCGGATGTGCTGACCGAGACGACGGATCGCCGTCGGAATATCGACCCCCATCGCGGCGAACGTCCCCTGACAGAAGCAGATGGCGTTCGAGGGACTCGGCACAAGTTCGACGAGCCGCTCGAAGTTCTCGACCGAATTCATGATCCGCGCCTTGCCGAGCAACTCGGTCAGCGGCGGATCGTCGGGGTGCATGCACATCGTCACGCCCGCCGCCTCGGCGACGGGAACGAGTTCACGCAGGAACAGTTCGAGGTTCCGCCACAGTTCGTCGTGAGTAATGTCACCCGCTCGCACCGTGTCTCCCCGCCACTGGGCTTGTCCCGGTGGTTCAACGGCTTCTGCACTACTCGATTCGAAGTCGTTCGATGTTGGAAGGATTGGAGGAAGTAGTGCAGAAGCCGTCGAGCCACCGAGACAAGCTCGGTGGCGGTGTGTGGCGTCTTGGTGATTCAGCGACATCGCCTGTTCGACCTCGGCGAGGCTGAAGGCCGTCACCTTCGCACCGCCTCGTTCGCGCACGTCGAGCTTCGTGCGCACCCAATCCGAACCGGCCATGAAGTTGTAGCAGAGGACCTTCACACCGGCCCGGCCCATGTTTTCGAGCAGCGTCGTCATCGCCGCCAACTCGGTCCCGTCGTCGCGTCCGAGTTTGAGATTCTCGATCGGCAGATAGCCTTCAATCGTGGCGAGCCTCATCCCAAACGACTTGATCCGCTCGCGCAGCGGCAGCAGCTCATCAAGCCCCGTGCCGGAAAATCGCCCGACGACATCCGTCACTCCACACTGAGCCGCCAGCGTGAGGTTCTCATCGGACATCGGCGTCAAAACAGTGGCGAGTCGCATGATGGAAACCTCGTCTTTTCAGCCCGGACGGCGGCAGATAATAGCCCACGGCGCAAGCCGTGGGTTGTGTGGCGTAGGTTTCACATTAGCCCGGAGGGCGACACTTCGATGACTCTGCTATGTCCTGCAATGTGTCGCCCTCCGGGCTGATCGAGGCTGCCGCCCCATCCCCACGGCTTGCGCCGTGGGCTACCCTCCGCCGCCCTCCGGGCTGAAGAATGCTCGTCGGCCGTCAGCCGCGATATCGACAGCAAATACTTTGCACGTTGGAGATTGACCGATTGTCCCGAGCCGTCCCGTCGGCGGAGCGGCGGGACTACTGTAGTCTCATCGCTCCGCCGACGGGACAGAGTTTCCAGCGGCTCATCTCGCGAGCAGCTTCGCAAGCGAATCGGCCAACAGATTGAGAACCGAAGCATCCGGTAGCGTGAACGTCAGTTGAGCCTGTCCGCGTTCGTCCCGTTGAACGCATTGGGAAAGCCTCTGTTTGAGTGACTCCGCGAGTTGACGCGAGGCGTCGGTCTCGGGGCGACTCGGGAGGAGTTCGCCCAACAGCGCGACGGCTCCGGCGAGGAGTTGGCCACCGGCGGTGGAGACTCGTTCGCGGCGAGCGGCTTGATCGGATGAGGCCGCTCCGTCGGTCATCGAGAAGTCGTCAGACTCGGCCGAGGAATTGAAGATCGACGCGCTGTCTGGTGCCTCGGCAGTACTCGCGACAACGCTGTCGGAACCGTCGGTCGCGTGAGCCTCCGCGTTGGCGGAGTCTCGCGCGTCTTGAACGGCTTCGCGGCGCGTGCTCTCGTCGAGATGGCCTGCAGCGCGGGCACCGAGCAGCACTTCGAGCCGGCGCTTCAACTCCTCCATGCCGCTTTCGAGGCGGACTTCATCGACATCGGACTCGGCGTCGAGAGCCGCCAGTGCGAGATCCTGCTTCGCCGCGAGCGTCGCCAGCAGCCGCTCTTCCAGCGTGTCTTCGGTCACGAGGATATAGACATCGACCGGCCGCTTCTGGCCCATGCGATAGGCGCGGGCGATCCGCTGTTCCAGCACGGCGGGGTTCCACGGCAGATCGACGTTGATCACCGTGTTGGCCGCTTGCAGGTTCAGACCCGTCGAACCGGCGTTCGTGGTGAGGAACAGTTTGCAGTCGGGGTTGTTCTGAAACTCATGCACGAGCGCCTGACGCTGCTTCTGCGGGACCGAGCCGTCGAGCCGGACGAACGGCAGCTTGTGCTTCTTCAGCAGCGGCTCGATCAGATCGAGCATCGTCGTCCACTCCGAGAACAGCAGCGACTTGCGACCCTCCTCGTCGAACAGTCGTTCGAGCAACTCGTCGAGCGCCGCCAGCTTGCTCGAAAAGCCCGGCTTCTTCTTGTCGACCAGGTACGTGCTGTCGGCCGTCATCCGGCAGAGCAACAATTCCTTTTGGAGCAGCAGCAAATCCATCTCGGTCAGAAACCGCTTGCCCGTAATGCGTCGGACGTTCTGCAAGTGGGCGGACGACATCTCGGCCTGCTCACCCGTCGGCGGGATGCGGATGATCTCGTTCGTGCGCGGCGGCAACTGCTGCTGAACCGACTCGCGCGTGCGGCGGAGCAGGACCGGCTTGAGATTCTCCCGCAGCGTGGTGAGGTTCTTGAACCCGAGCACCCTCCCCTTCTCATCGACGACACGGTGCTGGTGGAAGAACCGGAAGCCGGGACCAAGCCGCCGGTCGTCGATGAACTGCACGACCGAGTACAACTCGTCAAGCCGGTTTTCGAGCGGCGTTCCGCTGAGCACGAGCGCGAACCGCGACCGCAGTCCCTTGATGATGCGGCTGGTCTTCGACTCCCAGTTTTTGATCCGCTGCCCCTCGTCGAGGATGATCAAATCCCACGCGGTTCGTTCGACGTGCAGGATGTCCTTCAGCACTTGCTCGTAGTTGCAAATCGTGAAGAAGGCGTCGCTGGCGTATTGAGGGCCTCGCTCGGCGTTGGCCCCGGCGACGATCTGCACGTCGCGGTCACTGAACCGTTCGATTTCATTCCGCCATTGCGATTTGAGCGAGGTCGGGCAGACGACCAGCACCCGCTTGATGTCGGCTTCGCGTGCGAACAGCTCCGCCGTGCCGACGCCCTGAATCGTCTTGCCGAGGCCCATCTCATCGGCCAACACCGCGCGGCCCGCCGACACCGCGAACGCGATCCCGTCCAGTTGATACGGCAGCAACTCGGTTTTGAGCAGCGTCGTGCGCAGCGGGTGCGAGGCGGGATCGCGGCGAATCTCGGTCATCCGCTCGGCCGTCTGCTCCTGGAAGAGTTTTTGTTGGATGAACTCCTCGGCGTCGGGATAGACGTGAACGCGCTGGCCGAGTCGTTCGAGATGCCGCATCCGTTTGAGCAGGTCACGCACATCGTCGATCGGCTGCCCGCGCAGCTTGCCCGCGATCGCGGCGGTCTCGTCATCAAGCCGCTCCGGCATGAGCAGTCGCAGTTCGAGGTCGCTGCCGTAATGCACGGCCACGCTGAACGTGGTTCTCCGATACGACTTCTTGATCTGCGCGGCAGTGAATTTTCTCCGGGCCTTCTCCAACGTATGCAACACATGTTTGCAGGTGCCGAGCGTATTGGTCCGGAAGTCGGGGCACGAGCAGTACGACGCACCTCGCTCAGTGCCGCGCAGCGCGACGCGGTACGTCTTGCCCGACAGCGCCGAGGTCACGGTGTAATCAGTCCACGGCGTGGCGGAGTCAGCCGTCGCCACCTTCATCTTCTCGACCTTCGCCCGTTCGACGCGGTCGGCCAGCGCCTGCGCGATCAACTCCTCCTCCGTCACGGGTTGTGTCCCGTCGTGCTTGGGCGGCGCGATGGCCAACCCCAGTGAGGTTTTCTCCTCTAGCAGGAACGAAAACGCCGCTCCAACATGCTCGCACGGGGCCGAGCACGCCGTGCAGTTCCAATGAAGCCGATCGCGCGCGGTCGTCATGGCCGTCACGGTGACAATGGCCTCGGGCCGACGACGATTCGCTCCGGGAAACGTCACGCGAAACAAATCGCCGCCCAGATAGACATCGTCCTTCTGGTTGATCTCGCGCTGTGCCCCGCGAGCCAGCAGCCTCTGGCCATTCTCGCCCAGCAGCATCGCGGCCTGTTGAGGCGTCAACCGCGAGAGCCGATCCTGAAAGGTCAGCTCCGCGGATGTCTTCGTGGAGGCCCGCGCCTTGACCGCCTGAGACCGCGTCGCCCGCACGACGCCGCGACCGACCTTGCTCTTCACTGTTGAACCCGTTGCCGCGCGAACCGAGGGACGTTCCAACTTGCGTGCCATTCCGTGACCTTTCTCTGCGAGGAGTCCGTTCCAACCGGGCCGTCGAGCCGCGGCAAATTGTGCCCCAGCCCGGCGGGATTCGCAACAAACCGCGCAGAGATCGTGACAGCTCCTACTCAATTTCAAACGCGACTTCGATACTCACTTTGACCTCGACCGCGCCCGGAGCGAATGTGCCCGG
The DNA here is from genome assembly GCA_043738825.1 of Schlesneria sp. GTDB lineage: Bacteria > Planctomycetota > Planctomycetia > Planctomycetales > Planctomycetaceae > Schlesneria. The sequence goes on along the minus strand of JAYUFF010000765.1, from coordinate 4,283 downwards.
CGCTTGGTCGGGTTCGACCTGCCGCGGCATGCCAGAGAAGCTGTTGCTAGTCCCCAAGCCAGAACCCCACGTCTCCTGCGGCTCGGCGATGCGGAGGACTTTTCCGAGTTTCGCGCCCAACAGCTCGGTCATCGCGGTCGCCTTCTGACGCGCGGCTTTCACGGCGTCCAGCCGGGTCTTGGTTCGCAGTTCGGTGTACTCGGACGATTCGAGCGTGTAGCTCAATTCCACATCGGCCGCCTCCACCAAGCGAGTCAGAACGTCGTCGAAGCGGCTGGTGTCACGCTGGCGAAGCGTGATGTCGCGCTGAATCTGGAAGTGCCGAAACGTCGTTTGATTTCCCGCCTGGTCCCGATCATAGATCTTCTGGATCGACAAGTGACCCGTCTGCACTTCCTCGGGCTTGAGCTTCAATTCCGTCTGCAATGCGAGGACTTTCTTGACCGTTTCGTCGCAGGCTGTTCGAGCCTTCGCCAACTCCTTGTCTTGGCGAAGAATGTTGACGTGCCAGACCACGGTGTCCGGCTGCACCCGCGTGACGGCTGTTCCCGTGACGGAAACGTGACGCGGGGACAGCTTCATGTCCTCCGCACGCACAACGTTCAACGACAACAGGCAACCGAGTGCGACGACGATGAGGCGAATCATGAGATGTCTCCGGAATTGGTTTGAGGATTGGCCAACCAGCGGTCTCGGGGCGCTGCTCCAGTAGGCAGGACACGCAACTCAGAATGACAATCGCGACAAGTTGTGCCATTGCCGCAGAGTCATCGGAGAGACCGCGTGAACGAAGGTTCAAGGGAATCAGAGCTGTCGGTGGACGAATTGGTTCCAGACACTCTTCAACTCAGCGGCATTTTGCCAAGTGGACCCGCAGAGAAAGTTAAGTCCAACCAGCAGCGCGTTGCGCGAGGGAGAACAAACAGCCTGATTGCAATACGCCCGCTCGAACATCACCCCGCGCGCCGCCAACCGATCTATGTTCGGTGTCTTCGCCAGCCGGTCCCCGTAACAACCGATCAGCGGCTTGAGATCATCCACACAAATCAACAACACATTCGGCCTGCCCGCCTGCTGCGCGCACACAGTCCGAACCGCCGACAGCGACACCAACATCGGTGCGACCAACAAACCGATCAGCGCAAATCGAGTCCGCAACATGGCGATCAACTCCTCCGAAGTGACGTGGGATGAGTGGACTTCTTCGAGTTCGAGATTTGACTCTTTGAGTCAAGTTCCGACAGCTCGCTTAATGTAGCCATCATCGCTCCGCGTGATGAGCCTGGCGCGACAGACTTCCAATGAACATTCAACTTCGGTCGCAGCCTCGACTGACGATTGAAACTTTGGCAGGGTCAGGTGGTCGGCAGGGAACGCGCGAAGGTCTCTTGTGTCAGGCTCATCACGCGGAGCGATGATGGCTACTTTGGTCTGAGGTGAAACCCTCGCTGGAGTCTTCGGAACGAAGGTGCAGTCGCCAATTGGTGGTCGCCGCTTCTTGTCCCCTCGCCCCGGCCTTGCGGGGAGAGAGTTAGGGTGAGGGGTTCTTCTCTTCGTTCCAAGTGCCCGTGCGGGAGAGCGACTGCTTGCGAGAGTGACTCAACTCTATGGCGTCGCCACCTCGCAACGGTCCAGACATTCGAGACCGGCCACTTCCAACTGCGGGTCGAGATCGAATTCCGTTCCGGCGTGTTCGGTGGCATAGGTGGCGACCTCGGCATCAACCCGACGGCGCCGCTGTCTGCGCCGCAACCAGTCGAGCAACGCCTCGCCAACCAGTCGATTCGGCGGCGACCCCGTTCTGGCGACTTCCTCGGCCAACAACGATTGCAGTTCGGGGGTCAGCGAAACCTCAAAGGTCGATGGGACAGAAGTGACCATCGCAAAGCTCCTGCACAGGGAATCGTGTCAATGGCGGTGATCGTCACCAAACCGGTTCAAACTTTGTGCTGTGCCACCCCGGCTGCTCCATCGAATATCTCCATCGAATATCTCCCACCAGTTCTACCATCCCACCTGTTAGCCACCCAAACCGGTCGCGCTTTCGATATTGATTGCGAGTTGCGTTGCGCCTTCTGCGCGACCGATTCGTTGAAGCCAAACTTGGCGTGTCTCGTCGCGAGACTCGTCGAAGCCTTGCCATGTGACGATTGCGCCTGGGCAGGCATAAGACAAAAAATACGTTGCCCCAATCTGAAGCCCGGACAACGCTTGAAACACTCCTGATCTTTGAACCGTACAGCGATTGGGACCAAACTTGAAAAGGACAAGCCCTGCGGCCGTTTTCAGTAGATCATTCGCGTCGGCACGGCAGACGAAGCCATCGACCACGAAAACGGCTTCTCCTGCGCTAATGTCGTTAGCACAGTCGTAAATCGGACTTTGCCCCGTCAACTGCGTCTCGCGGATAAGTTCTTCCTTTACCGCGCGGAGGAGTTTCGTGTCGTTGCCGTGCGACGTGTGACAATCAAGGCACAGTCGCAACAGATTATGTGGGCTGTTACGTCGAGTTTTTGCCCAAGGGGAAATGTGCGCAATCTCATAGTTGGGCTTTGCTTGTCGGCACAGTGCACAGGCTGCTCTGGATTCAAAGATGAGATAGCGCTGAACGAAATCAGGAGGGTCGCGACGATCTGCACCTGGCCAAGGTGCCTCCATATGCTCGCGGAAGGAATGAACTTCGGTCGCTGTGAACACGAACTCGTTTTCCTGTCCGACCAATGGCTGAAGCTTTTTCCCATTGAACTCGTACGACACAAAATCTCGTACTAAAAACGGCGGAACGCTGAGGATGATCATCGCACCGTGAATGTCGATGATGTCCATAAGTATTACCTCAAGTGAGCGCGCTGTAATTTGAGCATGAGCAAAACCACCGGATCACGTCGCGGCGTGACCGGTTCGTTGTCCGGCCCACTGCAATTGGTTCGCCTCCAAGGGCGGCTCGACCGGGCGTTCGTAATGGAGGGCGTAGTCGTAGCCGGCGCGGTCGTAGGTGGTGGTGAAGACGGTCTGCAAATCGAGCGTCACGTCCGGGTCGCCGTCGGTCAGCGGGATCGGGATGGGCGGCAGCGGGTGTGCCAGCGTCCACGAGTAGACCTCGGCCTGCGGCCTGCGTTCCACTCGCGACACAAACGCAAAGTAGTCCCCCGCCGGATGAGGCTCGACCGTCGGCAGCCGTTCGCCCCCGCGCAGCAGGTCGAGCTCCACAAGATGCGCCCGACCTCGCAATAACAAATTGCGTTTGGCGAGGTACTCGGCCCGCCCGTCGCGCGACGACTTGTTGGTCGGTGACAGCAGTTCGATCACCGTCACGGTTTCCTCATTGTCGCGCCGGCGAATGACGAGATATGGAATCTCGATCGGCTCGGTCATCGGGAGCGTGAGGACACATCTTGTCACGCCTGTCATGCTGCCTCCGTCATGCGGTTCCAGCCAGCGATCATCGGGTTGAGCATTTCCATTGGGGCTGACGAAGGGGATCAGAACGCCGTCCGCACGATAGACATCCGCCTCAACATCGACGACGTAACGCGGACGCACTCGTGATGTCACGGCTTCCGCGATGGCGGCCACGAAACCAGAGTGAAACCCGATCCACTTCTGAGACTCCATGAACGGGTCCATTCCTGGAAACGGCGACGGCATGTAAAGGCTCCGGGGCAAACTTCCGGCCGAACATTTGTCACTCTGGCCGACTCCAAGCTGCGATCCAAAGGCGATGTCCTACGCTTGGAGTTCCGCCAATTCGGAGCGGCCGGTATAGATGTCGATGGCTTCTTGGAGGCGGCGGATTTCTTCCTCCGGGCCTTCGGCGAGCAGGGCAAATTGCTGGGGGCTGACGGGATACACGTCGCGTCGCAGGGCGGCGAGAGCGCGGTACATCCGTTCCAGTTGCTCCATCGACTGACTCAATTCCGCGTCGTTAGTAATCATGGCACCACCTTGAGGAGGCCTTTGCGGCGATCCGGCTCGCCACGCACCTGTTGGAAGAACTGATTGACCTTGGCGTATTCGATAACCGGGAACAAGGCTCACAAAGGAATCAGAACTGCGGGTGGACGAACTGATTCCAGACGGCCTTCAACTGAGCGGCATCCGTGGAGGAAAGGCGACCCAAGTGGTGCAGCAGCAAGGACTGCTCAAGACAGTCGAGTCGCGCGAGGCGAACGGTGGAAGGGAGTCTCAGACCGGATGTCGTCCAATCTTGCAGCGGGACATCGGTTGGTGAGCGCGGCGCGGCGGAAGTCACCGCAGCGACCACCACATCGTTTCCATCGACC
>JAYUFF010000764.1:0-4240 GCA_043738825.1 Schlesneria sp. | reverse complement strand
AGCGAGACCACATTGTGAGGCAGCTTCGTCCCGCAGCCCCAGCCGGGCGAGTCGATGTACGAGAAAAAGTATTGCAGGTTGATCCCCTCGCAGACCGGCACGACAGGTGCGAGGATGCGGCCGAGGATCGACAGTCGCTCGTCATCCTGAGCCGGATCGTACGACTGCATGAAGCAGCGGCGGTCGAGATACAGCCCGCGCGTCCGCGCGCGGCGGCCGACGAAGCAAATGGCGTTGGTCGCGTTCCCGAACTCGGGCCGCGTCTGAGCGAGATCCTCCGAACGACCCTCGACGTGTTGGTGGGCCTCGGCGAATGACAGGTTGAGCGGAGCCGATTGAAAACGTCGGCAGCGTTCGTGCGCGTTGCGTTGACAGGCGATGTCGAGCGAGTCGCGCGCCGCTTCAAAGTCGGAGTGATGCGACTTGGGGAGCAGATCCAGATCGTAGAATTTGAGCGTGTCGGCGCAGGTGTTGTGCAGCCCGCCGAGGAAGACGGTCTCGGCCGGGACGTTCAAGCCGCGAGTCGCCAGAATCGAGCGAACGCGCGGATCGTTGAGTATCGCTGCCAGAGCGCGAGCATTCGGTCCGCCCGCTCCCCCCGAACAGGCTCCGCAGTGGTAGGACGATTCGTGCGGATTGTTGAGACAGAACGAACCGTGTCCAAAGAAGATGAACAGCCGCGCGAAGCCGAAGGTCAGCCCGATGTCTCTCAGCACGCGTTCGCCGATGTTCGCCATCTCTTCGAGATTGAAGCCGACGTGATTTCCTTCAGGGCCGGGCGGTGATTCGGTTCGTTCCAATTGGAGCCGTGTGACGCGAGGCGCTTCCACCAGCCGGTCGGCCGTTTTGCGAATCCGCGCCGTCAGGCGGGGGAACAGCACGCGAGCGACCAGCGGGATCGAAGCCAGGACTCCCAGACCGGCCGTCAACACGGCACCGCGGGCAATGCTGCGACTGCCAATGTGGACCGAGTGCGACGCCGTGCCGATCGCTCGTCGCGTCTTGGCCCGACTGCGATGCTCCTCTTCGAGTGAATAAACCACTTCCTCGGTCACCCAGTGCTTCGGCCGGACGACGATCGGACACAAGGTTGCGAAGTGCGCATCGGCCACGCCGCGAAAATAGATTGGGACGTTGTAGAAGCCCGCCGTGCTGAAGGTCTCCGCGTCGGGGGCCACCTCTTCAATGTGACGCCGAAACGATTCTTCGCGCGTGTCGATGCAGAAGGCTGCTTGAAATCGGGGCGACGGCACACGGCTGGTCTCGCGCCGCGTGTGGATCGCGATCGTGTCGAGGGCCTGTCGGCGGAAGCGACGCTCAAACGCGAGATGGAACAGCCGCCGACGCTCCAACCCCGTGAAGCTTTCGATTTCCGAAACGAGTGCCGACCACTCCGGCTCGGTCAGGCAGTGCAGTGTCGGTGGACTCCAACCGAAAATCTGAGCGAGTTGGAACACGAGCAACGCCCGCCCTTCGACCGGATTCGTGTGGCCATTGCCATTCCGCAGTGAGGCGGCCTCGCGCAGCCCCGCCAACGGTCCGTGGTAGTCCATCGATTCGGCTGCCACATGCGCCAGCGCGATTCGTTCCAACACGAGCCGCACCGCCAAAAACTCGATCAGACTTCCCGGCGGGGCCGAGAGCGCCACACGGTCCGGCCGGACTTCCATCTGCCAGATCATTCCGGCCCAGCCGCGCAGGGCCAGCAAACTGGCCGTGATGTAATCGTCCTGCTCATCGTCACCGACACCGAGCAGATCGAGCGATTCGCGGAGGGATTCGAGCGGCCCGAGTTTCGCCGCCTCCAACCGCGCGAGCTCGCTCGACAACCCGCGCAACCAGCGATCGGGTGGCCCCGCCGGCAGACGGTACAGCTCACAGAAGGCCCGATAGAAACCGTGATCGCGGACGGGCAGCTTCCAACCGGCAAACCCCTGATCGGTGAAGGCGGCACAGAAGCTGATCAGAATGTCGTGAACGAGGGCATCGCTGTCCTTGTTCGTGGCCTGCCGCAACGCCTCACGATGTCGCAGCACCGGGTATTTGGGAGCGTCGGCCACGGCGGATTTGACAGCCAGCGCTCCATCGCGACAGACGCGCCACAGCAGACGCAATGAAAACGCTTCCCACGTCGAGGGGGACCACTGTTCGATCGACGACTCACCGAATCGGCGAATCAGATCGTCGTGCAGATGCTGATCGTGAGTTCCATGCGAGCCGGCTCCTCGGTGTTGATCGTCGCCGCCGTCGCGCAGATCGCGCATGACCCAGCGCTTGGTCTCATCGATGACTTTGGCGCGGGCGGCTGGTGGTGCATCCTTGCGAAATCGCGTGAGCGCGTCCGTCTCGGCGACGAACCACCGCAACTCTTCCGCCGGTCCGGTTTGCAACGGATGTTGAAGCATTGCCAAACGAACGTCGTAGGCGGTCGTCAACGAGTTGAGTTTCACATCGGCTCGCTCTGCCAGGTCGCGCCGCAATACGATCGACAGGTCTTTGGGGCGAATCCGTTCGCGAGCCAGTTTCTCACGATAGCTGTCTTCGGTCAGATACGGCTGCACGCCGAACAGGTTCGCCCCCTTGAGCAAACCCGCCTCGAACGGCAGGTCTTCGAGCGCCTGCAAAGTGTTGAGGAACACGAAGGCCGTGATCGGCCCCTGCGATGGCAGCAACTCGGCGGAACGCTCGATCGACTTCTTCAATCGATCGGGGTCCGGTATTGGTTTGTTGGAGTCTGACGACTCACCGGGCATGGAAGTCATAACCTGTCACTTCAGCAGCGAGGCTGCCGGTCATGGAGGAGCGTGATGTTTGCGAAGACCAATCAGCCGGGATGGTTCATGGGCTACGGTCACAACCGCCTGAACTCGTGCTATTCTGTTTCATCTTCTGGCGGTCGTCTTCTGGTTGTCTTGCGTGCATTGTTTTGGGATTCGATTTTGAGCGTCGGCTCTTTTCATTGAGCTTCGGAGCGGGTTGGCGTGAATATAGGTCCATCATCGGATGTCTCCTAGTAGCGACCCACTTACAAGGCTGTCAGATTCTGTTGATCGCAGACAACGCCGCACCAAGCGCTTACAAGTCCGTCACCAGCGTGTTCGTTGAGTTCAATGTCGCGCGGGTTTGTCGATATGATCCGCTCGATGGGGCTGACTCTAAACGAAAGTGCTGCGACATGCGAATCCTTGTGATTGAAGACGATCCCGTGATTGGGCGAGCGTTGGTGAAGGGTTTCACCGAAGCGGGGCACGGTTGCGATCTGGTCCAGGACGGCGTGGCGGGAAGTGAGGCGGCAAAGTCTCAACAGGCCGATGCCATCGTGCTCGATCTGATGCTGCCCAAGCGCAGCGGTCACGAGGTGCTCCGCGATCTGCGCAGCCACGGCGTGTTATGCCCCGTCATTTTGCTGACGGCTCTGGGTTCGGTCGATGAGCGGATTACCGGGCTGAACGCCGGCGCGGACGATTACATCGTGAAGCCGTTCGAGTTCGCCGAACTGCTCGCCCGAATCAACGCCGTCGTCCGACGCACCAACCATCGCCCGACGCCGGTGCTGACCGTGGGTGACGTGACGCTGGACCTCACGACACGCAGGGTCACGTGCGGCGGACGCGACGCCGACCTGACCCCGATCGAATTCAGCATGACCGAACTGCTGATGCGCTACGCCGGACAAGTCGTCACGCGCAAGATGCTGTGCGAGCACGTCTGGGGCTTCAACTGGGATGGCACGACGAACGTGATCGAGGTCCACGTCAACCGTCTGCGCGGCAAGCTCGACAAGGGACGCACCGACTCGTTCATCACCACCGTTCGCGGGCGAGGCTACGCCATCGCCGCCGAGGAAACTGTGAATCACTGATTGTCGCGCCACCCCGACCCCTCGGGCGGTGGCATGTCGTTTTGAACCTGGTTTGGGTATCTCTTACCCACGTGGAGAGAAACGTATGAGCGAACAACTGGTACTTCTGGGGATCGTCATCGCAGCGGCGAGCGGCATCCCCGGACTGTTTCTGAATCGACTCTCGAACACCGGACAATACGTTTCGACCGTGCTGGCCGTGATGGGGTCGGGCTTCGGTTTGAGCGGCGTGGCCGTCTACTGGTTGACGGGAGACAGTCAGCCGATTGTGCGACCGTGGGCGATTCCGGGTGCTGAGTTCCACGTCGCGATGGACGGGCTGTCGGCTCTGTTTCTGGTGCCGATCTTTCTGGTGTCGATGCTGGGCAGCATCTACGG
>JAYUFF010000763.1:0-1575 GCA_043738825.1 Schlesneria sp. | reverse complement strand
CTCGGTTTTGCCTCGGCATCCTGATCGTGTCCCTGTTGTGGCTGACCGGAGCGGCTGTGGGTTTTGTCGCCCTGTTCAACGATCCGCAGCATGCCCCGAACGATCCCTTTTGGCAGCGGGTGTTTGGCTGCTTCTTTGCGTTTGTCATCTTCGGCATCCCGGCGGTCGCCATCATGATCGTCGGCCTGAAGGCGTGGCGACATGCGGCTCGCAGTGCGGACAGCGTTTGGCCCGCGAACTGAGGCAGCAGCGTGAACAAGATCGACCGATTGCATCGAAGCCTGACGCGCAAGCGAAGGAGCAAAGTTGAGAACGCCTTCGCTTGCGCGTCAGGCTTCGATTGGCGGATCATTTTCATGCGGCTGCGTGATTCGTTGACAATCGCAATGGAAGGGTCATAACTCGGATGTCTGCTCGAATCGAACCGTCGCCCGCCGTCCAAACTCGCGCGCAACGGGTGAGTGCGGCTCGACGAGCGGCTTTGCTTGGCATGGCCGTCAACGGAGTGCTGGCTCTCGCCAAGGGAGCCGCCGGTGTGCTGGGCAACGCCTACGTGCTGGTGGCCGATGCGATCGAGTCGCTGACTGACGTGGGGAGTTCGCTGATCGTCTGGCTCGGGCTGCGCGTGGCGTCTCAACCGCCGACCGAGAAGTACCCGTATGGGCGGGGCCGGGCCGAGACGCTGTCGGCGTTGATCGTCGCGGCGATGTTGTTCGCGGCGGCGGGACTGATCGCGATTCAGAGCGTCCATCAAATCCGGACGCCTCACCAGGCTCCGGCGGCGTTCACGCTGATCGTGCTCGTTGCGGTGGTCGTCATCAAGGAGTCGCTGTTTCGGTTCGTGCTGACGGTGGGCGAGGGCGTTCAAAGCACGGCGATCCGGGCCGATGCGTGGCATCACCGCAGTGACGCCATCACCAGTGCGGCGGCCTTCGTCGGCATCTGCATCGCGCTGTGGGGCGGGCCGGGCTATGAGACGGCCGACGATTGGGCCGCGCTGCTGGCGTCGGGCATCATCCTCATCAACGGTTACTCGATCCTGCGCCCGGCACTCGGTGAGATTCTGGATCGAGCACCCGACACGGGCATCGAAGAGGAAGTGCGGCGACTGGCGCGATCGGTCCCCGGAGTGCAGGGGACTCACAAGTGTTTCGTCCGAAAGCTGGGGTTGGACTTCTTCGTCGATCTCGATCTGCAAGTCGATGGTCAGATGACTGTGCGCGACAGTCACGATCTGGCCCATGCCGTTCAGAACGTCATCCGCTCGGAACTGCCGCTCATCACAAAGGTGTTGATCCACGTCGAGCCGTTGAAATCCGAGAGCCAGAAATGAGCCGCGTGTTGCATCCGCTCCGAGAGGCCAGCATCGTTAGAGCGCATTTCAAAACCAGCCCGACGCGCAAGCGAGAGCTTCGCAGACATCAAACGGTCAGCCCTCGCTTGCGCGTCGGGCTGGTTGTTTCAGAGCAAATTGAGTTTTGAAATGCGTTCTAGTCATCAACCGCCTTAGGCGAGCGGTAGAAACAAACTTACCCAGAGAAGCCTGACGCGCAAGCGAAGGATGAGTAACCAAAC
>JAYUFF010000762.1:0-4245 GCA_043738825.1 Schlesneria sp. | reverse complement strand
CGATTGCCATGCTGGCCGTCACTCTGATGTTTGTCGGCAGCGGGTGTTCGCGCATGTTCTGGCGTTCGCAGGCGGACTTTGATGCCTACAACTTACTCGAGAAAAAGCAGTTCGATCCGCGCTGGGACATCCCGCGCACGACGGTCGAGGCCGATCCGCGCAGCCGCTTCTACGACCCGTTCGATCCCGACGCACCGCCGCTTCCGCCCGATGACCCGGCCGCCGCTCAATATATGCAGTGGCTGCATGGCATGCGGGGCTACAAGAGCTGGCACAAATTTGGCGAATCGATGTCCGTCGAGAATCCGCAGTGGCTCGCCAATTTCGGTTTGGCACCGGATGTGTCTCACGACAGCTATCAATCCTCCGACGGCTTGTCAGTGGGACGCGATCCCGCCGCATTGCGATCCGACGAATCCACCCGACTCGTACCGACAATCGAGAACCTGACCCTCGAACAGGCCGTCGAACTGGCCAGCATCCACAGTCGTGACTATCAGACGCAACTTGAAAATCTCTACCTGTCCGCACTGCAACTGACATTGGACCAGTTCCAATTCAACGTCCGGTATCTCGGCCTCGGCGCGAAAACGCCCTCCGGCACTCTGACCTCCAGCAACACCCCCGGTGGGACCAACAGCCTGGCGTTCAATTCGCGAGGGGGGATCAGCCAGCTCTTACCGACGGGCGGGCAATGGATCGTCGAGATGGCCAACAACACGTTGTGGCTGTTCTCCGGCGGCCAGCACACGAGTTCGCAATCGGTGTTGTCATATTCCCTGGTTCAGCCCCTACTCTTCGGCGCGGGACGAAAGCTCGTGCTGGAAAACCTGACGTTCAGCGAACGCAAGGTGCTCTATGACATCCGCTTGTTGGCACGCTATCGCAAGCTGTTCTTCGCGGATGCCGTCGTGAACACGGGGGGCGGCTCGACAAGTTCCCTCAGCGCGATCTCGCCCACAACATCTGCCGGTGTATTGAACCCGACCGTCATCAGCACCACACCCGGAATCGGTGTCGCGCCCGGAGCCACCGTGGGATCAACCTCGGCCTCATCGACGGTGCCCGCTGGATATCTCGGACTCTTAAACCAGTTGCAACAAGTGTTGAACCAGACGGAAAACGTGCAGTACCTCCAGATCCAGACCGAGCGGTTGCGGGAACTCGTTTCGCAGACTCCGTTTCGTCGTCTGGGCGAAGGGGCGTTACCGAACGGAATCGAATTTCCCGCCGGGCTGGCCCCGAAGATTGAATACTCTCAGGACAGCCGACAGCTCCGGTGGAAAGAGGCCAAACCCATGTCGGCGGAGGAACGCCTGGCACTTCTCGCCTTGAGTGACGATCCACAATACCAGACCGCTGTTCGCGGCTTGTTCGACCAACTTCGCATCGGTGTGACGACGATCGATATTCTGCAGGTGGCGACTCAATTGACGAATGCGCAAATCAAAGAGCGGCAACTGAAGCTCGCTTACGACGATGAGATCGACCAGTACAAATTCTTTCTCGGACTGCCGATCGACATGCAGGTGACGATCGACCGATCCATGCTGAAGCAGTTTGAACTGACCGACCCGCGGCTCGTCGAGGCCGAGTCGGCGGTGGTCAACTTCATCAAGCGGACGGCCAAACTCGATGAAGACGATCCGCCGCTCGATGAACTGCGATTTGTCGCCCATCAGTTTGATGAGTTGTTGGCACGGGTGCGAACGAACGGTCTGGAACTGGTGGCAGACGATTTTCGCCGAGTCGATGCGAACACACCCAAGCGTCTGTCAAAATTGTTTTCCGGCGAGTCTCAAGAACTCGTGACGCGAACGCTGGAACGCGACGCCATCATTTTTGGGAATGTTCGTACAACCATCAAGGCGGTTACCAAAAACCTCAACAACATTCAGCAGCGTCTGGCGGAAGACGATGTTCCGCAGCAGGAACGCAAAGAGACGCTCGATGCGATCAAAGATGCCCGTGAAGACCTGCTGCTGGCCCTGCAAAACCTGCGAGTTTTGCAGGCGGGCCTGCGGGCCGAGTTGATCACTCTGGAAGACTTCGACATGCCCATCGATGAAGTCGTCGCCATCGCCGTCGAAAACCGGCTCGACCTGATGAATGCCCGTGCTCGGGTGATGGACGCGCGCCGAAACATGGAAGTCGCCGCGAACCGGCTCGAAGCCGTCCTGAATCTCGTGGCGCAGGGTAATCTGGACACCAAGCCGACCGGAAATCATCCGCTCGATTTTCGCGGAGTGAACAGCACGTTCCAGTTCGGCGTGCAGTTGACCGCGCCGATCGACCAGGTGCAGGTCCGCAACGCCTACCGCGGAACGTTGGTCAGTTATCAGCAGTCTCGCCGCGCGTACATGCTGCTGGAGGATCAGGTCAAATACGATGTCCGCACCAGTTGGCGACAACTGTATATGAACCGCCAGAATTTTGAGACCAGTCGGAAAAATCTGCGTCAGGCGGCTCTTCAATTCGACATTAACGTCGCGAACAATCTGAATCCGAAACAACAAGGGGCACAAGCCGCCGGACAAGCTGGTTCGACCAACTTGGGCGGTCAAACCGGTTTGAACCTGATTCAAGCCTTGAACTCCCTGCTGAACGCACAAAACAATCTGATCCTGAATTGGGCCTCCTACGAGCGCAACAGGATTAACATTTACCGCGACATGGATATCATGGAGGTCGATGAACGCGGCCTGTGGAGGGATCCGGTTTACCAGAATCTCGGCGGTCGCGTACCCTCCTCCCTCAACGAGCCCACCGATGTCCTTCCTCCAGAACCCGCTTCAATCGGAAACGCCGTCCAGCCCGTCCACACCGAAAGAGCAGGCACCGGCTTCGCCCGGCTCGCTGTCGGGACGTCCCCTCGCGGTACGGCGGTCTCCCTGGGTGAGTCGACTGCTGTTGCTTCTCGTGCTGGCTGGCTTGGTCGCTGGTGGCGTCGCGAACTGGCCGGCGATTCAGGCACAGTGGATGCCTTCGACAAATCTGACCGATGGTCTGGTGATCGAGACGGCGAAGCGCGGTCCGTTCCTGATCGCGGTGACCGAAAAGGGCACTCTCGACAGCATGAAGAACGCGGTGCTGACGAGTAAGGTCGAAGGCTCGACCACGATCATCTTCATTGTGCCCGAAGGGTCCAACGTCGAGGCCGGCGATCTGGTCTGCGAACTGGATGCGTCGGTACTCAGCGACAAGGAGACGCAGCAGCAGATCTTGGTTGTGAAGGCCGGGGCTCAGATGGAGCAGGCCAACGAAGAACTGGAAATCCAGAAGACGCAGAACGACAGCGACCGGGCGGCGGCCCAGTTGAAACTGGACCTTGTGAAACTCGATCTCGAAAAGTTCGAGAAGGGAGACTACCTCCAACAGGTCGCGGAACTCCAGGCGGCTGTCGTGACGGCCGAAGAGACGTTGATTCGCACACAAGAGAGCTGCAACTTCATCCGGCAGTTGACACAAAAGGGCTACAAAAATCAGAACGACCTCGAATCCGAGGAATTGGTTCTGAAACGTAACCGGTTCGACCTCGATTCCGCCAAGAAGAAGCTCGATGTGCTGGAAGTCTTCACGCTGAAGCGGACGCTCGCGGAGCTGGAGGCCAACACGAAGGAGTACGATCGCGAGATCGATCGCACCAAACGCAAAGGCGAAGCGGCGCTGGCTCAAAAGAAGGCCGAAGTGGAGTCGTGCAAACTGACTCTCGATGTCGAACGGAAGAAGCACGAACGGCTCAAGGAACAGATCAAGGCGTGCAAGATCTACGCGACGCAGGACGGTCAGGTCGTGTACGCGAACACGCGCGACGGCCGCGCCACCGATCAGGTGCTCATCGAAGTCGGGGCCACGGTTCGCGAACGGCAGGCCATCATCAACCTGCCCGACCTGGACTTGATGAAGGTCAACGCCCGCATCCACGAATCCCGCATCTCACTCGTGCGGACCGGTCTGCCAGCCACGATCAAAGTCGATGCCTATCCCGACGAACACTTCAAGGGTGAAATCGATTCGGTGGCCTCGGTCCCCAGTTCCACCGGCGGGTTCAGCCGAGACATCAAGGAATATGAGGCGGTCGTCAAGATTTTGGACAGTGCCGAGAAAGTCAACAGACTGCGGCCCGGCCTCACCGCCAGCGTAGAGGTGCTCGTCGAGCGGCGCGACAACGTGTTGCAAGTGCCGGTGCAGGCCGTCGTGACCATTGGCGCGAAGCAGTTCGCGTTCGTCGTCGAGGACAAGAGC
>JAYUFF010000761.1:0-4250 GCA_043738825.1 Schlesneria sp. | reverse complement strand
CTGTCGGTCACGGCGCGGACGGCCCATTTGAAGACGTTGCGTCCGTCCATTTGCAGGTACTGTCGGCCGGCGTCGAGGTCTGCGTGAGTGATCGGATTCTTGGAGCCGCCCGCCTGACGATCGAGCATCGGTCCGCCGCCTCCATCCGAACCGAGTTGATAGCACATCAGGCCCTGATGCGAGTCACCCTTCGTCATCAACACGGCCCCTGCCCCGTCGCCGAACAGCGGCGCGACCTTCATATCGAGCGGGTTCACGATGCGGCTGTTGGTGTCGCCGCCAATGACGAGCGCCATGCGGCTGTTGCCCGTCGCGACGAACTGTGCGGCGGTGGCCATCGCATAGACGAAGCCCGAGCAGGCGGCATGTACGTCCATCGCGGGGGCGTCGATCCCCAAGGCTTGTTGCACGAGGTTGGCCGTTGTCGGGCACTGATAGTCGGGCGTGAACGTGCCGACCACGACGAGGTCGATTTCTCGGGCCTCGACACCACCATTCTTCATGGCCCGGCGAGCGGCTTCGATGCAGAGGTGGCTCGTCGCCTGTTCGGGCAGAGCGTGGCGTCGCGCGAGGATGCCGGTTCGCTGTTCGATCCAAGCGGGATCGAAACCGTAGCGAGATTGAAGGTCGGCGTTCGTGACGACGTTGTCAGGGAGATACGATCCGGCGGCGACGACCTGCACACCCAGGAGCGAACGGGTGCGACGGCTCCAACCGCCGGATGGCTCCAGCACGGTTTCGGTTCGACCGCTGCGGTCTGACGTTCCGTTCCAGTTTGATGTCACGGCGGTGGGGGCCTCGGTACCAGATGCCACGAGACTGTTGGATCGCGAAACAGCACTGTCAATCATCGGAATCCCATCCTCGACCAACGGCAAGCACATTCAGCCGCCACGGGCGGTTTGTCGGAGCTTCACTCCAGATTGAACGAGCGCTTTGAAGGAAGGGTCTTCGCCAAGCTCCCGTGCAGTGCCGCGAGAGTATATCGGCGGTCGGTTTCGTACACTAGCGCAGTCCAAATATCTTGTGTCTGGCCGAAAAATTGGGCATGGTTCAAGTCAGGTCGCAGCCCCGAAAAAGCCCCCTCACCCTAACCCTCTCCCCCGATGACGGAGGGAGAGGGGACAAGAAGGCGGCCGGCGACCCGATGTTTCAACCATGCCGGGAAATTGCGTCTCTCGCTGGGAAGGAAGCCTCGAATCGTGCCCGTGCATCGCATCCGCCTGTTGGGGCCGTGGGAGTTCGTGTGGGAAGGGGCTGCCGGAACGGAGTCGCCCCCTGTCACCGAGGGAACCACCGCAATGCCGTGCGATTGGCATCGACTGTTTGGAGCCGTGGCCGGAACGGCGTCCTTTCGACGCCGGTTTCATTGCCCGTCCAATCTGGAGCCTCACGAGCGAGTCTGGCTGATCTGCACCGGAGTGCGAGGCTGCGGATCGGTCTCGCTCAATGATGAATTGCTGTCTAAGTTCGACTCCGACGGTGAGGCCGTTGAGTGCGAAGTGACTTCGCGTCTCCAGCCATTCAACGTCGTGAGCATCCGGCTGTCTATCGGTGTTATCGAGGAGCATCAGCCGCCGGGAGGCTTGTTCGAGCCGGTGGTTCTCGAAATTCGCAGCGAGTGACATTCACGCGGCTTTCTGGTTGGCAGTGACCACGGCGACGAAGCCGATGCGGGCCGAGTGCGATTGCGCGGTCGAGCCGCTTCGCCGCACCGTCAGCCGCGCGCCGAACGGGAACGACGTGCCGACTCGAATTTCCAAGTCAGCTCCGTCGAGGTCTTCGGTCTCGATCTCGGGAGGGCCGGAGAGTGGCGGGCAGAACGACACGTGCGCGGTTGCCTCGCGCTGACCAACCGAGAACTCGACCCGCAACCAGCCCTCGACGAGTTCGCCGTCATCGGTCACTCGCCGCGACATCCACTGCGTGATGTCTTCGTCGTGTGCGGATTCGTTGTTCGCCAGTTCATCTTGCTCGTCCAGTTCTTCACTCTCGTGGGCCGAATCGTCTGCGGGGACGAATGGTTCGGATGCGAGCGTGCGCGAATTGGTCGAACTCTGAACGGGTCTCTGTGATTCAATAGTCTCGCGAGTCACCGGTCGCGACACGCCGGGACTTTGATCGCTGCTGACGATCGACAATATAGCCAGCCACTGAACCAGAGTGACTCCCAACAGCAGTCCCGTTGCCAGCGGCGAGGCTTGCGTGGCGAGCGTGCCGCACCACAAAGCCGACGCGACCAATGAGAGGCTCAAAGGGAGCCAACCACTCGGTTGCGAGATGTTCTGACGCGGTGAGTCGGATCGGAATGCGAGCCACGCGGCGAAGGACGCGAGTGCGACGACGGACATCGACAGCAATGCCAGAGACGGTGGCAGCGAGAGGGCCATTTCCCCCGAGCCTCTTCTCGCGACGAGGACCGCATCGGCGATCAGCAGTATGGACCAAATCCAGATCGCCAGCGGACGACGCGCGGATACAGTCGCGCGCTGTTCGACGACGCCGCAAGAATTATCGGCCGTCGTCGGCGGAGACGCTGTTCGCACAAGGCGGTTGTTTGATAACTGGCTGCGTTCCGGCATGGAGTCCTTTCCACGCGAGGTCACACTCCACACCAACCCGAAGCGTGAGCGAGGGCGTCTGCCCGCAGCCCCTCACTCACGCTTCGGGTTGGTGTGGGAAAACAAGTCCTTCGGCGCGCCTTACAGGCCGGCCGCCTGCTTGAGGTCGGCCGCCTTGTTGGTGGCCTCCCACGAGAAGTCGGCATCGTTGCGGCCGAAGTGACCGCCGCTCGCCGTCTTCCGATAGATCGGTCGTCGCAGCTTGAGGTACTCGATGATTCCCAGCGGTGTCAGTTTGAAGTGTTCGCGCACGAGGGCCACGATTTTTTCTTTGGCCACTTTGTGGGTGCCGTTTGTTTCGACGTGAACACTGACCGGATCGGCCACGCCGATGGCGTAGGCCAGTTGGACTTCACACTGATCGGCCAAGCCCGCCGCCACGATGTTCTTCGCGACGTGGCGAGCCATATAAGCCGCCGACCGATCGACCTTCGTGGGATCTTTCCCGCTGAAGGCCCCTCCGCCGTGACGGCCCCAGCCGCCGTAGGTATCGACGATGATCTTGCGGCCCGTCAGCCCGGTGTCTCCGTGCGGGCCACCGACGACGAAATTGCCCGTCGGGTTGATGTGGTACTTCGTCTTGGACGAGAGCAGATTCTCGGGGATCGACTTCTGCACAACCTCCGAGATCACGAACTTCGAGATGTCGGCCTGAGAGACATCCTGGTGATGCTGGGTCGAGACGACGACGGCCGAGATCCCGACCGGCTGGTTGTTGGAATCGTATTCGACCGTGACCTGACTCTTGGCGTCGGGCCGCAGCCAGTCCACCTGCTTCTGCTGACGAGCCTCGGTCAGGCGGTTGATGATCCGGTGCGCGAGGGCAATCGGCAGCGGCATCAGTTCGGGCGTTTGATTGCAGGCGTAGCCGAACATCAGGCCCTGATCGCCGGCCCCTTCACGGTCCACGCCCATCGCGATGTCGGGGCTTTGGCTGTGAACGGCGACGAGCACCTTGCAGGTCTCATGATGGAAGCCGACATCGTCGAACGTGTACCCGATGTCCTTGATGACATCGCGGGCGACCTGCACGTAGTCGAGCTTGCCCTGTGTGGTGATCTCACCCGAGAGGACCACGAGGTCCGTGGTGCAGAGCGTTTCGCAGGCGACGCGCGAGCGCGGGTCTTGAGCCAGCAGGGCGTCGAGCACACCGTCGGAAATCTGGTCGGCCACCTTGTCGGGATGGCCCATGCTGACGGACTCGCTGGTGAAGAGATAGTTGGACATCGGACATAACCTCCGTGAAGCGCGTCGTTCCAGTGAGTCGTAGAAAATCGTGAAAGGTGTACCAGCCGGAACGGACCGCCGGTCTCCTTCTTAGTGGGCCGAGATTCTAGGGAACCGGTTCGTTTCCCTCAACCGGCAAAGTTGGTTTGTGGAGAACGTCGCGTCGCGTGGCCGCTTACGAGGATGATTCAGTAACCCGCAGCGTAAGCGAGGGCGAACCGTAACAACGCCCTCGCTTACGCTGCGGGTTACTGTGTGGTCGTGAAATAATCCACGACTAGTGCTTCGTCACACCTAAGAATTGGGGTTGTTGTCGTAGCCACGTTCGCCAGAACGTGGGCGAGACGCTGGATTGACCCCACGCTCTGGCGAGCGTGGCTACCCCAAGATCAAGCTGTGACA
>JAYUFF010000760.1:0-4251 GCA_043738825.1 Schlesneria sp. | reverse complement strand
TAGTGCATTGTCACACCTAAGAATGGGGGTTGTTGTCGTAGCCACGTTCGCCAGAACGTGGGCGAGACGCTGGATGGACCCCACGCTCTGGCGAGCGTGGCACCCCCAAGATCAAGCTGTGACAAAGCACTAGGACACAACCATCAAGGCTACTCGTGACGCATCGCGCTCTGTCCCATCAGTTGTTTTCCCTTGAGATAGTCGCCCGGAATCAGTGCCACTTTGTTGAAGGGAAGCTGGACATTGACGGTGATCAGATCGCGCGATGTCGCATTGGCCACGTTGTTGGCTGGATCGGGATTGCCGGCGGCCGCAACCACCGTGATGGTGACGCTGATGTCCGCCGATGAGATTCCACGGCCGGCGGCACTTTGCAGGAACGTCACAACGGCGCTGCTGACCGCGGTGTTCGTCGAGCCGTCCAACACCGCCATGCGTGCCCCTTCACGAGCAGCATTGGTCACCAGATTGGCGATCATCATCGCCCGTCCGAATTCGATGATCCCAAGAACCAGCATCAGGAACAGCGGCAGCACCAGGGCCATCTCGACCATGGCCGCACCGCGTCGAGCGTGATTGTTCTGTCGAATCGTGGTCATGTCGTATCGTCTCCCCGCTGTTCCGGCATCGCACCGGACAACTCTCGCAATTGCTGTTAAAGGTTCTCAGAATTGAGCAATCGGAAGTTGGCTCAACCGACGGTGGAGGGTCGCGTCACTCTTGTGTGCCAGGGAAATTCGCCCTGCCACAACCAGCACTCATTACCGTATGTTTGAACCTAGTTCAGTGGCTCAGCAAGTCAATTCGTGGCGTGGGGAAAATTGTGGAATTTCTCCGGCACGACCTCGGATGCGTAGCGACGAAGATCACCGAATGAAGGATGTCGTCGCGGAGGTGGGCCTCCACCCGACAGGCAGTCAGGGCCATCGCCTTGTTGAAACTGGGGGATTGGGTGCCACGGTCACGGAGTTTCGACGTGGCCGTGAGAATGAAAATCAGCTTTCACTTCCTCGCACGGCCACGTCGAAGCTCCGTGACCGTGGCCCCCCAAATTGAAAAAGGCGATGGCCCCGACAGGCAGTTTGAGTTCCCTGCGAGGTTCTGATACCGTCCGACTCCGTGAAGTTGTCAGCTCTTGATTCTGGCGAGTTGCGGGCCGTTCCCCTTCCAAACTCAACCCGGTGAAGCCGCGCCTGATGACAATTTTTCAGAAGATCATCGACCGACAGATCCCCGCCGACATCGTCTATGAAGACGAACAGTCGCTGGCCTTCCGAGACATCCATCCTCAAGCCCCGACGCATGTCTTGGTCATCCCCAAACGGCGGATTCCGTCGCTGGCTGTGGCCACCGATGAAGACGCCGCGTTGCTCGGCCACCTGCTGCTCGTCGCCCGCACATTGGCCGATCAGTTTGGTTTGACGAACGGCTACCGCACCGTCATCAACAGCGGCCCCGATGGCGGCCAGTCGGTCGATCATCTGCACGTTCATTTACTAGGAGGCCGCGCCCTCACCTGGCCTCCCGGCTGATCGAAATGGTTTCCCTCTTCCTCCCTCGCCCTCTTGGGGAGAGGGCCGGGGTGAGGGGCGATTCATCAGCCGTCATGATCTCAAACTTCTGTTCATGTCCCGTACACCCGACTTAAAACCAACCGCCCTAGTGGAGACATCTCATGGCAACTCGGAAGCTCGTCCTGACTGCTAGTGTCGTTGTCGCGATGGCCGCATTGCTCGCGGCTCAGAATGCTCAAGTTCCCAAGACCGGTTTGGCAATGACCGCTGCGGCGAAGACCTATCTCGCCGCAATCACACCCGAGCAACAACAGGAAACGTCGTTCAAGTTTGACGATGCGGAACGCTTGAACTGGCACTTTATCCCTCGCCCGCGCAAGGGCCTGCCGCTGAAGTCGCTCGAAGGAGCCGCCCTGAAGGCAGCACAGGGTCTGATTCGCAGCGGCCTCTCCGACGCGGGCTACGATCAATCGCTGAATATCATGAGTCTCGAAGAGGTCTTGTACCTGCTCGAAGGGGGCGAGCGTGACGTGCGTCGCGACAAACGTGACCCGAACAAGTACTACCTGAGCATCTTCGGTACGCCGTCCGACTCCGGTCTTTGGGGCTGGCGTGTGGAGGGGCATCACCTGTCGCTCAACTTCAGCGTGAAAGACGGCGAGGTCGTCGCGAGCACTCCCGAATTCTTCGGGGCCAACCCCGGCACGGTCGATGCCGGCAAGGGCCGTCAGATTCGAGTCCTCGGCCCCGAAGAAGACATTGCTCGGCAAATCCTCAAGCTCTGTACTCCCGACCTGCAAAAGCTCTGCTGGGTCAGCAAAGAAGCTCCCGACGAAGTCCCCGGCCCCGGTGCCCCGCAAGCCGCCATCGAAGCTCCCGTCGGCTTGACCTACGCTCTGATGTCGGCCGACCAAAAGAAACTGCTCCAAGACCTGATGTCCGAGTACCTCAAAAACCTGCCCGCTGACATCGAACAGGAACGCCGAGCGGCCATCAACGACGCGGGCATGAACAACATCCACTTTGCCTGGTACGGCGACCCCGACCTGCACCAGCGCCACCACTACCGAGTCCAAGGGAAGACGTTCGTCATCGAGTACAACAACACTCAAAACAACGCCAACCACGTCCACTCCATGTGGCGCAACCTGCAAGGCGACTTCGGCCTGCCGGTGAAGCATTGAGTACAGGAGCCTCACCATGTCCGTCACCATTCCCGCCGAGTTTGAATCGTTCGTGAAACGGGCCGTCGCCAGCGGTCGTTATCGGTCGGAGGAAGAAGTGTTCGCCAACGCTCTCCGTTTGCTCTCGGAGCGAGAACGGCAATGGCTGGCGCTGCGAGATGACATTCAAGCGGGCCTCGACGACATCGAATGTGACGAGGTGGATTTGCTCGATTTCGAAGACATCAAACGACGCGGAAGGGAACGCTTGGCCGAACGAAACGCGGGGTCGTGATGAACGTGCAACGCAGCCGCAGGGCCTTGCGCGATCTCGACGAAGTCTGGGACTACATTGCTCGCGACAATCCGGCCATGGCAGATCGCCTCCTCGACAAGATCGCAGACAAGTGCGAGATGCTGGAGAGACAGCCCATGATCGGCGAGGCTCGTCCCGATTTGGCGGTGAATCTGCGTGAAGTCCCTGTCGGCAACTACGTCATTTTCTATCGACCTCTGACAGATGGAATCGAAGTCGTCCGTGTCTTGCACGCGGCGCGCAATGTGGCGGCATTTGATTGGGAATGAAGTGCGGCGAATTTCGGGAGTGAAGCGATGTCTGGCACCGTGGTCTCTGAAATCGAAACCACATTCCGTCAAAAGTTCGCTCAGTCGGCGAGGCTGTTCGAGCGGGGCAAGGCTCTCTTCCCGAGCGGAGTCACGCACGACGGCCGGTATCTCGAACCGTTTCCTGTGTACGTGAAGGAAGCTCGCGGTTCGCGGAAGACATCGGTCGAGGGGCATTCGATCATCGACTACTGGGTCGGTCACGGGTCGCTGTTACTCGGGCACGGACATCCCGCCGTGGTTGAGGCCGTTCAAAAACAGATGGCCCTCGGGACACATTTCTCCGCCTGCCACGAACTCGAACTGGAGTGGGGCGAGCGGGTGCAGCGCATGGTCCCGTCTGCTGAACGCGTTCGCTTCACGAACAGCGGGACCGAGGCGACTTTGATGGCGATCCGCGTCGCGCGGATCGTGACCGGGCGACAGAAGGTCGTCAAATTCATCGGCCACTTCCACGGCTGGCACGACCTGCTCGTTCCGGCCGCCTACGCGCCGTACACACCCGACAACTGGTCGATGCCCGGCATCACCGATGCGACGCTGAGCGATCTCGTCGTCATCCCGCCCAACGATCTGGCGGTCGTTGAGGAAACGTTCCGCAAGCACCAGCCCGCCTGCTGCATCATTGAGGCGACCGGCGGACACTGGGGCCTCGTCCCGGTGCAGGGTGAGTTTCTGAAAGCTCTGCGCGAGCTCTGCACGCGCCACGGTGTCTTGCTCGTGTTTGACGAAGTCATCTCCGGCTTTCGCGTTCATCCGGGAGGCTCGCAGGGCCACTACGGCATCACTCCCGACATGACCACGCTGGCCAAAATTCTCGCCGGTGGACTTCCCGGCGGAGCACTCGTCGGTCGAGCGGACCTGCTCGACGCGATCGCCTTCGGAAACAAATATGGCAAGAAAATGAAGCACCCCGGCACCTACAACGGCAACCCGCTCTCGGCCGCCGC
>JAYUFF010000759.1:0-4251 GCA_043738825.1 Schlesneria sp. | reverse complement strand
GGTGAGCCACGACAACCGTGCTACCATCGGCGTGAAGTGCTTCGAGTCGCGTTTCGAGCGGTCTCGTCCACGCCACGGTTCCGTCGTCGAGCGACAGCGCGGTCAGACCGGCCGTGGTATCGACGAGGACTCGTGAACCGCTCACCGTCACTGCGCCACGCAGATCGGCCAGCGGACGCTCCCAGATGCGGCGGCCCGTCGCGAGTTGCAGGCAACTCACCGCACGCACACCCGGCAACGAGAGCACGATCCGGTCACCGAGCACCACCGGGGTAAAGACTCGGAAATCTTCCGACAGTTCATCGATCACCTTCGGCATCCAAACGTGACGCCTCAGCCAGTGAACGTCTCCCGCGCTGTCGAAGCACGCGGTCGTTCCGCCCACCGTACAGACGGCGACTCGTCCGGCGAGGCTCAGTTGAGCGACCGTGCTTCGATCGCCGTGGTCCTTCATGCGGAACAGCGGCTGTGACGACGTGGCGGCTCCGGTCTCGAAGTCGAAGCGCGTCGCCTCGACCTGCACCAGATCGTCATCGACCTTGGCCAGCGTCAGCGCGAACAGGCTGCCGTTCCAGAAGACCGGATCGGAGAGCACCTGCGAATTCGGACGCTGCTTCCACAGCACATTGCCGTTGTCGCACTGCATGCACGCCAGCTCGGTCCCGCCCTTGGTCAGTCGCCTCACGTACAAGCGGTCGCCCGCGACGAGCGGCTTCATCGGCGCGAACGGCAGCGCGTAGGCTTCCCCCTGCTCGGCCCCCAGACCCTGTGCCCAGAGTTGCTTTCCGTCGAGCAACGCATACGCATTCACTTGGAAACGGTTGCTGACATACATCCGCTGAGCGTCCGTCGCCACGGCCAACTGCCGCGCGAAGGGATCGCCGAACCGGAACTCGCCGCGGCCGGGGTTGTTTCCCGGTTGACCATCGAAGTTGGCTCGCGCTTCCAGTTTGAACGCGGCCGGAGTGAGCGGCAGCGGTGCCGTCGAGGTTGTTGTCGTGACGAACCGACTCGCCGCCGAGCGCCGCGCGGACAGATCGCGAACCAACGACTCGAAGGCTGCGGGTGGGATCGTCGTGCCGCTCAGTTCGATCGGCCTTGACGGTGCGACAACGGGCGATGTCGGCGGCTGTCCGTTGAGGGCGCTCGCCAGTTGCAGCCGCGATTCGAGAGCCTCGCGCTGGCGAGGCGTGGCGTGGGCGAGGGCCAGCAGAAAATGTTCTTCCGCCGCCGGGAAGCGGCCGGCCGACAGCGCGCGATCGCCGAGCCATTGATGCGCCTCGGCAGCCGCCTCGGTCCCGAAGAACTGCAACGTCGCCGCCTGCACGCCGCGCACATCGCCAATGTTGATGGAGTTTCTCACACGGATCAGGCCCAGCGGTCCGAACTTTTCGACCATCAGCTTCGCGAAGTCGGGATGAGACTGCATCGCACCCGCGACCGCTGTCGGCAGCGACACGAACAGTTGGCGATCGTCCATGTCGGGCAACAGCCCCGGCCCGTCCTGCTCGCCGATCGACATCACGATGCGGCAGGCATCCTCGTATGTCTGACCGACCAGTGCCGACTGCAACTCGGATCGAACGTTGTATGCCTCCTTGTTCCACTGCATCGCCAGCGGATGCCGCCAGCCGCCGGGGAAGACTCCCGCCGTACCGTCATCGAGTTGCGGCACGTTCTCGACGGCGATGGCCTTCAGCCAGCGGGCGTGCTTGTCGAGCACGTCGCTACGCTCGGTCGGCTTCCAGTCGGGATGGACGCCCGTGTTCCAGAACAGGGCCGTCTGGCTCGTCTGCCACGCCTCGGCCCAGTCGCCACGGTTCGCCGACAGCAAGACCTCGCGCGAGTTCTGCTTCTCCCACGCGAACCGCAGCTTGCTGACGGTCCACATCGGCGAACGCAGAATCGCGGGACGAATCGTCGCCAGCGGATGAGCATCGCCCGTCGAGGCCAACTGCTCGGCGAGGTCTTCGTAGTACACGGCCATTGTCTTCGCGGTGGCTTCGTCGAATAGATCGCACAGCAACGCAGCGTCGTCGAGCAGTTGCAGCTTCTGGCCGAGTGTCGCCTGCGATCGGATGCCGATGGCGATCAGACGCTTCAGCAGTGGAACCCCGAACTCCTTCGCTGGGCCTTGTGACAACGCGGCCACGGCACAGGCGTTGAACCAGCGCGGCAGATCGACTCCCACCGGCTGGGTTGCCAGTGCGCGGTGAGTCCATTTCGCCGAGTCCTTCAATTCCTCGACCGCGAACTGAGGCGACAGCGTGATAAGTTTGTTCTCGGCGAGCGATGTCACGCCGGTCAGCTCGCGCACTTCGAGATGCGACAACCGCAACGAACGCGGCGCGGGACCGGGCTGTCCGAACAGGCCGACCGTCGCGACGGGACCGAACAAATCGCGGGCGGGATTCTCGACGAGATGTCCCCAATGCCGGCCATCGCCACTGACCAGAATCTGCAACGTCCCCAAGCCCGCAACGATCTTGATCCACTGCTTCGGCGTGTGGTACGGCGGCGGGAAGGCGTTCGGATCGAACTGAGACGTGTCGCGCACCTCGCCCGGTCGCAGCACGCCGAATGTGATCTGCTGCGACGCACCGTCCTTGAAGTAGCCGATGCGATGCAGTGGCCGACCGTCGATGTCTCCGAGAAAGATGCCGGTGCCGGGATCGGCCGACTCGACCCGCGCAATCACTTCGTACAGACCGCGCTGTCCGAACGGCAACACGACGATACCGGGCTTGGTCGCCGAGTCTGTCGTCATCGTCACCGAGCCGTCTGCGTTCGTCACGAGGCTCGCGGGGGACTCGGCCGACGCCGCCCAAGGCAATTCGGCGGCCGAGCCACCGCCGAACGAGATCGGGTGCGGGTTCTCGGGGAGGCTCGGCAGCGGAACGCTCTTGTGCATCGAGACGCCTCGCAACCGGAACTGGCCCTCAATGTAAACCTCATCGGGCAGCGAAGCCATGGGCGCGGTGAGCAGTGGCACGCCACCGCGAGCCAGCGTGATTCCGCCTTCCTGATAACGCACGTCCAACGTTCCCGCGCCCGCCCGTTCGTAGCTGCCGTTGTCGGTCGTGAGCAGTCCCGCTCGCAGCGGCTTGGGCGACGAGTTCTCGCGCGTGATGGCGAAGGCCGCCCACAGATGCGGCTCGCGCCGCGTGTAGAACCGCAGCGCGAGTCCCTGCGGACCGCGCCAGAAGTAGAGCGTAAGGTCTGTCACCTCGAATGGTGTCAGCCGCAGCATCGCCTCATCGGTCCACGGTGCTTTCAACCGAGCCAGCCCCTGGAACCGAGCGATTCGTTTGTGTTGCAGGCCATAGACATCCTGAGCCATGTTGTAGGGTTGCCCCTCGACCTGACTGAACCAGCGTTTGGCTTCCACATCGGGGAGATCGTCGTGCCCCGCCGACTTGAAGTCTCGCGTCAGCTTCGGACTGTTCGTCGGCCAAGGAGCGACCTCGCGGCTCATCGCCGCCGTCCACGGCTCGACCACGGGAGCCGCTTCGACGGCAGCAGGCTTCGCTGTCGGAGTGCCCGCTCCGTCGCCCGATGCCGCCGCGATGGCGGCCTCAGCCGATCCGTCGTTCTCTTGGCGAGCAACATTCTCGGGCGACATCGCATCGGCCACGGAATCGACCGCCGTCTCATTCGCCTGCGGCAGTCCATTCGATGGATTCTGCGCGAGGTTCTCGCGCTCTCTCGCACCGCCCAACCATACAACCCCGCCGATCATCACGAGCAGCAGCAGGCTGAGTCCAATCGCCCACCGCCACGAGGCAAACGATTTCGCGGCACGTTGCGGCTTCTGAAGTGCGGCTCGTTGCAGGATCGAATCGACATCCAACTCGACGCGGCCCAGCGCGCCGGCCAACTGCGACTCCAAGTGCAGATGTTCGACGAGAGCTTGCCGCAACTCGGGCGACTGCGTCCACTGGGCGCGCAGCGCGTCCAGCTCGGCGGGCGTGAACTCGCTCGCCGGTTTCTCGTGCAACAGTTGGATCAGTTCCTGATCGGTCATGGTTGGTCAGCAATCATCTGAATTGAGTCCGTTCGTAAACTAGCCCGACGCGCAAGCGAGGGCTGCACGCATTGGGTATGTCCAGCCCTCGCTCGCGCGTCGGGCTAGTGAAGCAGGTTTCATCGCGGTTCCTTGCGTCGGCGTTCGATGCAATCCTTGAGAGCCTGCCGGGCGCGATGCAGCAGCAGTTTGACGGCCCCTTCGCTGCGATGCAGTTGCTTGCCGAT
>JAYUFF010000758.1:0-4253 GCA_043738825.1 Schlesneria sp. | reverse complement strand
AGCTTCCAGTCGATGAAGCGGACCAGTTCACCGGGCAGATCCGACAGCCGTTCGAGCGACGCCAGCATCCGCTCCAACAAATCGTCGCGACTGCGAACGCCATCGAGCTTCTGCGTGAGTCGCTCCCAGCGCACCGGCGCGAGCGGCAGCAGAGACTGCTTGATCCGGCGCTGCCCATCGACTTCGAGCAGTGTCGCGCCGCGCGGGCCGGTCTCCTCGAAGGACAACCCCTGTGGACCGTGTTGCGCGTTGATGACACCGTCGGTCAGAGGCAGCTCATTCGTCGCTTCGTCCACCGAGCAGGCCAACCAGTCGAGCGCCGCGAACCTCGCCGAAGGCGCGTTGCGGACGTTGGGCCGATCGGGCAACAGCAGCCCGATGACGAACGGTCGATCCGTCGCGTTGGCCGCTCGCGCCGCGAAGAGGTTTTCCAACTCGTAAGGCTCGACCACCGAATCGACGGTCACGGGAAGCAACGTGGCGAGCAAGCGGCCTCGATCAGTAAGGTCGATCGGCGGCTCCTCCAAGTCGTTCAGGAAGTGGATGTTTTCGGGCAGGGCGGGGAGTTGCAGCCAAGCCGACGCCGGATCGAGTTTTCCCGGCGTGACGAAGACGGGAATCTGCCGTTCGTCGAGTCGCTCGAACCCGTTTCGCAGGGCGACTTCGGCGGGGAGACTCGCCACCGAAGCATCGAAGCTGTTGCCCGTGATGAGCAGCGCATCGACATCGCGTTCAATGGCCAGGCTGACGAGTCGATCGAACGCGGTGAGCGTCGCGACCTCAACAATGTCTCGCACGTCATTGTGCAACGTGGCGACGTGTTGCAGCGGACAATCGAGGCGCAGATTTGCGGCGTGCAATAAGCGAAGCGGCTTCGCGGCCATCACGGCATCCCTTCCGAAGGCTTTTTCCAAAGACCGCAGAGACGTGCTTGTCACACGCTGGTCATCCCCGATGGCGACAGTGCGACTCACCGCACGGTCCCTGCGCGGAGTGGGGAGAAGTGTACAGACCGGGTAAGAACACGAAAACCCCAAGCGGCCGATTCTGCCGGAGGCAGTGGTACAGTTTTGTCTGACGCCCGCCATGCAAGCCGGGTTGACCGACAAGCTGTGGAAGATCGAAGACATCTACGATGCCGTCATGGCGGTGTGAGCGGCTCGACAGAAACGACGAACCCCGTGATGATGAGTCGCGGGGTTCTTTTGTTCGTGCGGATGGAACATGAGGTACGAGCATGCACAGGCTATCGCTCTGGATTGGTCGTTGCCTGCATCGCTGGCATCCGACTCGCGCGGATGATGCCTGTTGCTCATTTTGCGGGGGCGATTTCTATGCGTCCGCTCCATTTGCTGAGGGTCCAACTGGAGCAATGATCTGTCGCCAATGCGCCGTCCGCAGTGCGGAAATGCTTACCGCCAAGGCTACGGTTGTAAACATTGATGAAATCCGCGATCAGGTAAACGCGGAAGTCGCCGAGAAGTGGGGCAAAGCTAGCTTTTGGTCGCGACGCAGTGTCCAAAGGCTTGCCAAACAAGAGATCGTAAGACGCTTCCGTAAGAAGTTGGCAGAGTCCGAGCGTCAGATCGTACAGATGGATGAGCAGCCGCCATTAACGCCCAATTGAAACTGTACTGCTACTACCCACCACCCACTGCCCCCGACATAATCCCGCCCATGAACTCACAACAACCTGTCACCGTGAATCGTTCGTTGGTTGGTGCGATCGGGCTGGGACTACTCGTCATCGCGGGGCTGCTCTGGGCGCTGGGCTTGGAGGGAAGCAACGACATGTGGCGCGGGGCGTGCCTGAAAGTCGGGATCGTGATGGCCGCGTTGTGGCTCGCGCTGCCTTCGATCACCAGCAACCCGGAACTGGGGCGAGCCTCACTCGGCGTTGTTGTGGGAACTGTCGTCGTGGCCCTATTGGTCGGACGAACGAAGATTCCACTTAATGTCCTCGTCCCGGCGGTACTCGGCTTCGCGTTCGTCATGCGAATCCTGAGACCCTCGCGACCGACTCGGCCTCCGCGTCCGCCAGAGTAAAAGTGTTTCCACGTTTAGCCCCAACGCCAACGGCGTGGGAGCGAGCGTGGGCGAACCGTTGATCGCGCGCACGCCGTTGGCATGGCGGCTAAACGTCTCGCCGACCCGTGGGGTACATTCGTTTCGGATCGACCACTTCGGCCCAACGCCTTGTCGAGTGGACACCGCTTTGCCAGAATCCCGCCCGCTGGTAAATGATCGTTCGACCCGTCAGGAAGGATCCCTTGTCATGGTTCGACTGCGTGGCTGTTTGGTGATGGTCGTGTTCTGTGGTGGCCTTGTCGGTTTTTCGGGCTGCACGACCTCGACTACCACTCCTGCGGGAGGGACCGGTGGTACGACCCCTGTGAACGGGACTGGCCCATCAGCCACGAAGGGTTCGGACGGTAACACGATCACGGCTGTCGAAGCTCCGACAGACGCGAAGGCCGCAACCGGGGACGACTATCCTGACGTTCCTCGGTTGGAAATCATGACCGAGGTCGATGGGATCAAGATTCCTCGACAGAAGATGAAGAGCGACACGCTGCAACTTGGCGGTGCCATTCCCGCCGATGTGGGCAATGAACACGCGAAGCGGAAGCCCAGCCAACCAGTCACGGGCGACACTCTGACGATTCGATTCAATTCCGAACCGAAGGTGCTCAACCCGATCACCGAATCGTCTGCCGTGCAGACGTACATCATGCAGTACGTCAACGAGGCCCTCGCGCGGCAGAACCCCGAATCGTTTGCTTACGAGCCGGGGATTGCGAAGCAGTGGATCGTGGAGGACTCGGTGAAGCTCTCTCCCGATTTTCCGGGGCAGGAGCGGCGGATCGCCCTCGGTGACGGGACACCGGCGACTTCGATCGACATCGACTATGAAGTCGTTCCCGCCAAGGACGGCAAGCCGGTCGAGCCGCCCCAGTTTTCGTTGACGACCTCGGATAAGGATGGAAAGCCGCTCGGCAAGGTCTGGGTCGGAGTCTATCCCGTCGGCAAAATTGTCGGCGCGTCGGCGACCGGCGCTCACTTCTGGAGCGACGAACAGGGCCAGTTGAAAATCGGCGGCTTCCCCAACGGCAAGTACATCGTCAAGGTGGGAGCCGAACTGTTCGGCAAGGCTGAGAAGCGCGACGACGGTTCACTCGTCGTCACCGCCGCCACGGAACAGAACCCGCTCAAGCAGCAGAACAATGGCGAGCCGTTGACGTTCAAAGCGGGCGAATGGACCGATGTGCAGGCTCAGACGTACACGACGTTCTCACTGCGCGACGATGTGAAGTGGTCCGACGGGTCGCCGTTCACCACGAAGGACATTGAGTTTGCCTATGCTCTGTTGAACAGTCCGTCGGTCGATGGCGACTCGATCCGCACGTATTACAGCGATCTCGTCGAATGCACTCCGCTCGGACCACACGCCATTCGGCTGCGGTATCGGCAGCAATACTTCAAGGCTCCCGAGTTCAGCTACGGCATCGCTGCCTACACTCCGCCGTTTCACTTCTTTGAGGCGGCCCTCGAGACCTACGTGGACGAGAACGGCAAGGCCGATCCCCGCCAACTGACACTGGAGCGACTCACGCCGGATCAGGAGGATGCGCAGAAGAAGTTGAGCGCGCACGGACAACGATTCGGCAAGTTTTTCAACACCGACGACCGCTACAACCGCAGTCCGCTCGGAACAGGGCCGTACATCGTAGACAAGTGGGAGCGCGGCGATCGAGTGGAACTCGTCCGCAACCCGAACTACTGGGAGCCATCCAAGGCCGGGCATGTCGATCGGATCATCATCAAGTTCATCCCCGACCAGGTCTCGGCGATGTCCGCTCTGAAAACGGGGGCGATCGACTTCTTTTACGACATGTCGCCGGAGCAGTTCTTCGAGGACTGGCCGACGCTCGATCAGAAGATCCGCGACAACTATATCCTCGGTTCGTGGTATTCACCGATGTTCAGCTACATCGGCTGGAACCAACTCAAACCGCAGTTTCAGGATCGCCGCGTTCGCATCGCGCTGGCCCTGATGCTCGACCGGCAGGACTTCGTCGATACCAAACTGCACGGGGCGGGGATGGTGGTCTCGGGGACGCAGTATTACTTCGGACCCGGATACGACCGCGAAGTTGCTCCGCTGGCCTATGACCCCGATATTGCTCGTGAATTACTGTCCGAAGCGGGGTGGATCGATACCGACAACGATGGGATCCTGGACCGTGACGGCA
>JAYUFF010000757.1:0-1579 GCA_043738825.1 Schlesneria sp. | reverse complement strand
GGTTTGAGCGTCGGCACCTCGGGACGCAGCGGTGCGTGCAGCGTGCCGTTGATCTCGCCCCCCTCTTTCACGCCGAAGATGTCCACGCGCAGCTTGCCTCCGAGAAACTCCTGATGCGATTTCACAACATCGACGGGAGTCTCCTTGAGCCACGCCAGCCCCGTATTGGCCGACGGGAACGCGTGGCTGTGAATGCTGGGTTGCTTGGCGTCGGCAAATAACCGCGCCCCAAAGTCGTTCGATTCCTTCAGTGGCATGTGGCAGCCGGCACAGTTCTGCACCGCCTTGTCGGGATAGTAGAAGCTGCGCGCCCCGTGTCCCGACACGCCCGACAGCAGGTATGTGTCGTAATGGTTCTGCCCACGCAGGAATTCCTTGTAGTTGTTCAGCGCGTATGGCAGGTGAACCTTGTGGCAAGTCGAGCAGAACTCGGCCGACTTGTGGAGATCCTTCAGGAACGTCTTCTTATGCAGAGCGGGCTTGGCCTTCACGAGTTGGTTGTTCACCCATTGGAGCAGTTCGTTGTCGCTGTAGGCGAACGGATAGTGCTCGGGTTCCTCGATAGTGTAATCGCCGTTCCCCTTCGTGCTGTTGACGTGAGTGATCGAATGGCAGGTCGTGCAGGTGATGCCCGCCTGCGAGGTCACATGGTTCACGTCATCGAACTTGGGATCGTCGAAGGCTCCGCTGAGGAACGGCACCGGGTCGTGGCAGCCCGCGCACCAACGAGAAGCCTGCACGTTGCCGTCCCGTTTGAACGACACCTCGCGCGTCTCACGCACGCTCGCCAGATAGGCCGGGTTGTTGAACGAACTGAAGTGGTGAGACGAATGGAACCAGCCCTTGTAAGCGTCCTGATGGCACTTCAGACAATAGTCATCGTTCATCAAAGCATGAGCCGGAATGAACTTGCCCGTGGAGGTGCGGGCCAATGACGGGAAGAAGTACTTGTCGGCTCCCTCCTTCGGTCCGGCCTGATTCCAGGCGCGCGGGTCTTGGTTGTGGAGCAGGATCATTCCACCCGCCGCCACCACGACCGCCCCCGCGTAGCCCAGCCCCAGCTTCCATTTGATCCTCGGCCCGGCCAGTCGATGCAGCCAGTAGAGCCACACACAGAACAGCGGTGCCGCAATGTGAGACCAATACACAATCGAGCGAGTGGCCGCGTCCTTGATGACCAGCGCCGACGATCCCTTGCCGCCGAGGTCGATCCGCATCAACAACGCACCGCTGACGAGCAGCACGATCGACGCGATGAGCAGCAGATAGCCGACTCGAATCGCCCGCTTGTTCTTTCGCATCCGAGTGTTCAGCAGATGGATGCCGATGAACGCGATGAACGGCACCACGAGCAGCAGCCCCAACACCAGGTGCCCGGCGAACATCAGCATGTAGAACCAGTTCTCGTAGGTCCGCCCCTGAGACCAGCTCAGAAACGTGACCGCTCCGAGATACGCCGAGTTCGCCCCCAGCACCGCGATGAGTGCGAAGACGATCCACATGAGAATCCGCAGCCGGGGACCGACCGCCGGTTTGACAACGTGCCGAGGGTACACCGGCGATGCTGGAGTGAGAGAGG
>JAYUFF010000756.1:0-1579 GCA_043738825.1 Schlesneria sp. | reverse complement strand
TTGAGCTTCCTGAAGACCCGTACCTTCAGGACGTGATGGGGGTCTTCGGAATCAAGGTTTGGAAAGTACAGACGCTACCGCCGGAAGCCAGTAGTTCGAGCGAAACCACAGAACCCGTGGAGGAGTGACGGAGATGTTCAAAGAGCTGTCGCAACTCGCCTCGCTGATGAAGCAGGCTCAGGGAATGAGTGGCAAGATGCAGGAGATGAAAGACCGCATGGCGGCCCTGCGCAGCGAAGGTCAAGCGGGCGGCGGAATGGTCACGGTCGAAGTCAACGGCCAGATGAAGGTCGTCAGTTGCCGGATCGATCAGGCTCTGTTGCAGTCGGGCGACCGCGAGATGCTGGAAGAACTCGTCTGTGCCGCGACGAATCAGGCACTCGACAAGATTCGCGAAACTCAGGCGAATGAGATGCAGCAACTGACGGGCGGACTGAACATCCCCGGCTTGGGAAACGCTCTCGCCGGCATGGGCTTGGGTGGCGGATGAATCCATGACGGACCAACGGACTTGGGCAACAGTGAGGGAGTACACGGATGCCGAGTTTTGAAGAAGTCGCTCACCACCCGTTTGGCAGCGCGGTCGGAAACCTGATCGACCGACTGGCCACACTGCCGGGCATCGGTCGCAAATCGGCCGAGCGGCTCGCGAACCACCTGCTTGCCTGCCCGAAGGAGGAAGCGAACTCGCTGGCCGACGCGATCCGTGAGGTGAAGCATCGCGTCCGCCCCTGTTCTGTCTGCTTCAACCTGACCGAACAGGACCGCTGTGACATCTGCCGCGACTCGCGCCGTGAGGCACAATCGGTTTGCGTGGTGGAGCAGCCTCGTGATCTGTTGGCTCTCGAAGCGGCTGGCATCTTTCACGGGCTGTACCATGTGCTGGGAGGCCGCATCTCACCGTTGAATGGTGTCGGTCCGGACGACCTCACGATTGATGCCCTCGTCCGCCGAGTGCGAACGCAGGGTGTCCGAGAAATCGTCATGGCCACGAACCCGACCTTGGAGGGAGACGGCACGGCCCTCTACATTTCCAACCTGCTCGCCAACGACAATGTGAAGATCACGCGACTGGCTCGGGGGATCGCCTCGGGGAGTGTGCTAGAGTTTGCCAACCGAGAGATGCTGGCGGATGCCCTGCGCGGCAGACAGGCTTTTTAGATTTTAGATTTTCGATTTTGGATTTGAAATCGAAAATCCAAAATCACAAATCCAAAATCCCTACTGACCCCCAACGCCGAGTGGCGACGGATCGCGACGACCAACCATGCAGATGAACTTCTCACAACAGATGCGCATGAGCCAGCAGATGAAGCTGGCGCCGCGCATGATCCAGTCGATGGAGATTCTCCAACTGCCGGTCATGGAGTTGGAAGAACGGATCGAACAAGAACTGGCCGAGAACGTCTGCCTCCAGTTGCGACAAGCTGATCCCGACGCTCCCGAAACCGAACACAACCGCGAAGAGGCGCGCGAGGCCGCCGCCGAGAAGAGCCTCGGGGAACAGACGCTGCAGGTAGACACCGAGCACAACAACGAAGCCGACTTTGAACGGCTGCTGGAGATTTCGCAGGATTGG
>JAYUFF010000755.1:0-11290 GCA_043738825.1 Schlesneria sp. | reverse complement strand
ACCCTTCGCTTGCGCGTCAGGCTTCAATCGCACACGTCGTCTCGGATCTTCGCTGAGGTGTGAATAATCCGGTTAGTCGTCAGTCATTCGATCTGATGACGATCGGCCGTCTCCACGTGAGCAGAAATCGACAGGGCCAACGGCGCTGCACTGTGGCCTCTTCCAGGCCGACGCCTGCTGCCAGTTCACGCATCTCATTCATCGTCAGCGCGGCTTTCACGCTGAGGGGCGCATCGATGTGAACGACTTCGGAAGCGGTGAAGAGCCGCGCCGCCGCATGGGCCAGCAGCCAACCTCCGACACTGCGCCGCAGATCGTTGACCAGCACGAGATGATTCGTCGCAGCGGCCATTCCGCGCAGCAGCGTGGCGGCTCGATGATTGTCCAGGTGGTGGAAGAACAGGGACGAGATGACCACGTCGTAACCGCGAGGCAACTCGTCGTTGAGCACGTCGAGTTGACTGAACTCGATCGCGGCCCCTGCGGCCTCGGCGCGCTGTCGGGCAAACTCCAGAGCCTGCGGACTGATATCGACTCCATGCAGATCGAGTTGCAGATTGGCTCGACGCGCCTGGTGCCACAGCCGCAGCGGGAGATCGCCTGCTCCGGTCGCGACATCGAGCACGCGCAGTCGATCGACCTTCAGTTGCCGCGCGAGTTGCGCGAGCGGTTTCCAGAGGATGCTCGCGCTGGCGCTGAGACCATTCAGTCGAGCCAACCCGCGCAGCGCGGCGAAGTGGCGCTGACGATCGAGTGTTGGGTCGTCCATGACTTCAGGCTCGCAAACTCGCTCGGACAGCCAACGGAATTGAGCCAAGGGTGATGCTCCGAGCGAGGATTGATCCGGTCAACGATGGAACGAATCGTAATGTGACGGCCGGACGATTCCGAGGCGATCCGATAATTTCGAGGCAATCTCGATAGGATGTGCCTTTCTTCTCCCCTCGCCCCCTTGGGGAAAGGGGCCGGGGATGAGGGGCAACTGTTGCCGAGGCTTCAATGACAATCGCCCCTCACCCCTCACCCCTCACCCCTCTCCCCAAGGGGGCGTGGGGAACAAGAGTTAGTTGCTCGCTGCGCCGCGATGAGGCGGGATGCTCAAACGTCAGGGAAAGTTGGTCACGCATGGATGTTGTCATTGCCGGTATCGGGACCGCACTCCCCCTTCATCAAATCGCGCAAACGCTGGCTGGTGAAGCCTCGGTCGCCTATTGCTGCGATGAACCCGGACAGGCGCGGTCGGTCGGCGCGCTCTATCGCATGTCGGGGGTGGAGACTCGCCGCCTGGTGATCTTGAATCAGTCGGACGGCACGCTCGCCGAGCGTCAGGAGTTTTACACGGCTCGCACCCCCGAGTCTCCCGCCGGGCCGACCACCGGCGAACGATTGCAGTTCTTCGAGCGAGCGGCCGGGCCGCTGGCGGTCGAGGCCGCGACGAAGGCTCTGGAACGGAGCGGGGTCGAGGGGCGGAGTGTCACGCATCTGATCACCGTCACTTGCAGCGGCTTCTCGGCACCGGGCTTTGATTACACTCTGATCGACCAGTTGCCGCTGCGACCGACCGTGGCGAGAACGCAGGTCGGGTTCATGGGTTGTCACGCCGCGCTCAATGCGTTGCGAGTGGCCCGCGCGTTCGTCGCTGCGGACTCAAAGGCCGTCGTGCTGGTCTGCTGTGTCGAGCTGTGCAGCCTGCACTATCAATACGGTTGGGATCCCGAGCAGATCGTCGCCAACTCGCTCTTCGCCGACGGTGCCGCCGCGTGCGTGATTCAGTCCGCCGACGCCGACCGCTCCTCGCCGGAGCGACCGTTCCGCATTCTGGCCAGCGGCTCGACCATCCTGCCGGACTCGCGCGACGCGATGACCTGGCGCGTCGGCGATCACGGCTTTCGCATGACGCTGTCGTCGAGCGTGCCGGGACTGTTGTCTCAACACCTCTTCCCGTGGCTGTCCGAATGGTTGGGGAATCACGGTCATCGTCCCGAGTCCATCGGCGCGTGGGCCGTCCATCCGGGCGGGCCGCGTATTTTGTTGGCGTTTGCCGAGGCGATGCGACTCGACCCGAGTCACGTCGATCTCTCGCGCGAGGTCTTGCGCCAGCACGGCAACATGTCGTCGGCCACGTTGTTGTTCATCCTCGATCGACTGCATGCCTCACGTGCCGCAGGCCCCTACGTGGCGATCGGCTTCGGCCCGGGCCTCGCCGCCGAAGCGACGCTGTTTGATTGACGGGATCGCGGCCGGTGTGGCACGCTCCGAGTCTTCGATGGGCGTGGGGAAGGGGTGCGAAATCCAGCAGACCACGCCCTACGCAAAGCCTCGGAGCGTGCCACTCAGCCGCGATCCTGCTCACGCGCGATGAACTCACGTGGTCGGAACGTGAGGAAGGATTGAAGCATGAGCCGGTAATTGGTCATGTGAGGGGAGTTTCGGTCCCGATCGGCGGCTTTTACCTCTGGTTCACAGCTCGCCATCGCGGCAATTTCTGCCTCCCCGCTGACAATCGCGAGATGATGTCGATTGTGGTTCATCATCTTCCAGCGGCAGGACGATGCCCATCGATCGCCATCGCAGATTGTCTGTTCTTCCTCGCCTGGTAATGGGTACACACCGTGGCCAGCGGTCGTCCGTCTCGCCGAGTCTGGATTGCGACCCCATTGGTGATCGCACTGTTGGCAGCCTCGCGGTTCGTATCGGGAGGAGAGTTCTTCTCCACGAAATGGGCCATGAATGATGAGCGATACGCCGAACAGCACAGCGCCCCCTACAGCGACAACTGGCTGAAGAAACTGTCTCAAAAGGGGCACGAAATGGCCGATGCACGGTTTCAGCAGGACAACGGCGGTGTTTACTTCGGCGGTGGCTCGTCGATCAGCGATTGGTCTGTCGGCGAGGGCGAAATCGGCGTGTTCCATTTGCCGACTTCGTGGTCCACAGTGCGGCTCGGCGGCATTGGGATGGTGGCCGGAGGAAAGCCGATGGCAGGTGCTGATGTTGGCGTCCGGCTTCACACGCCGACTCGATTGGCACCGTATGTCGGACTGTCGGGCGTGGTCGAATTCGGCGGGTTCACCTCCCACTTGTACACCAGCCGTTATCGTTCCAGCAGGCAGGCGAAAAGATATTACTCACCCACCGGCATGCTCGCGATTGTTCCGGAAGTCGGCGTGTCGTACTGGCTCTCATCCAGCACCCGGTTGAATCTGGGAGCCAGTTATTACGTGACCGACAATCGGAAACCGGACTTCGTACTCGTGAGTCTGTCGCTGGATGTCGCCTTGCGCGACCCGACCTATCCGCACGCCAACTTCCCGCCTCCGCCAAGAAACGAGGACTTCGAGTCGGATCCCTATTTCATTTCGGATGATGTGGTCCAGCCAGAGACCTGGCGAGGCAACAACCGTCCGGCCCCCAGGTCTCTAAAACTCTCACCCGACCAGATTGAGTCGATCATCGAGACGCCGGGACCACTATTCCCCGTTCCCGAGAAATTCATTCCGAACCCTCCAGCGGACGATGAGTTGCCCGCACCGCTGCAAGGATTCGACACGAACAGTAGCGGGGCGGCCGAGCCGCAGCCTTGAGCGTTTGAGTCGCCGATGGCACGCTCGAGCCGCAGCGGTATTGAGGCGCTCGTCCGACTATGCTGCCCTGTGTCTTCGCGTCTGGGCGGGCGCGTCATTGAACTCCATGAGCGGTCGGGAAGAACATGCGGCGTTGGGACATCTTTTGCACGGTGGTGGACAACTTCGGAGACATCGGCGTGTGTTGGCGACTGGCTCAACAGTTGGCTGACGAACACGAGGCCGATGTCCGGCTGTGGGTCGATGACCTCGAACGCTTCGCGTGTCTGTGCCCTTCCCTTTCGACCGCCGCCGCCGCGCAGCAAGTTGGTCCGATTGAGATTTGTCGTTGGCCGTCCGACTTTCCGGTCGTGGAAGTGGCGGACGTGGTGATCGAGGCGTTCGCCTGCGAACTCCCGGCCTCCTACGTCGCCGCGATGGCTCGGCGACCCGTGGCTCCGGTTTGGATCAACTTGGAATACCTCAGCGCCGAAGCCTGGGTGGAAGACTGCCATCTGCTGCCGTCGCCTCACCCGAAATGGCCACTCACAAAATTCTTCTTCTTCCCCGGCTTCACGGCTCAGACGGGAGGGCTGTTGCGAGAACGCAACCTGTTCGCCGCTCGTGCCGCGTTCGATCAGACGGCTGCCGAGGATTTCTGGCGGAGTCTCGGCGTTGCCTCCCGAACCGACGACGAGCTGCGCATTTCGCTCTTCTGTTACGAGAACCCGGCT
Organism: Schlesneria sp.; assembly: GCA_043738825.1. Taxonomy (GTDB): domain Bacteria; phylum Planctomycetota; class Planctomycetia; order Planctomycetales; family Planctomycetaceae; genus Schlesneria. Next base: position 6,993 of record JAYUFF010000755.1, on the reverse strand, counting down.
CTGCCCGAATTGCTTCAGTGCTGGGCTGACGGCCCCGCCGCCGTGCGCGTGCTGGCCTCGCCGGGCGCGGCCACCGAACAGATCGCCCGTTGGTTCGGAGTCGCACTCTCGCCGTGTGCGCAACTTCGCAGAGAGTCACTCACCGTGCAGTCACTGCCATTCCTACCGCAACCTCGCTACGACCGGTTGCTCTGGGCCTGCGATGTCAATTTCGTGCGGGGCGAGGACTCGTTCGTGCGCGCCCAATGGGCACAGCGACCATTCGTGTGGCAGATCTATCCGCAGGCGGAGGATGCTCATCGCGTCAAGCTCGATGCGTTCTTGACGCGATACCTCGGCGAGTTCGCGGACTCAACCAATCCACGGAGAAAGTTTGGCCCCTTGAAGCCTGAAGCGCAAGCGAAGGAAGACTTCGCTTGCGCTTCAGGCTTCAAGGAGCGTGTCCGCTCCTCTTCCGGAGCTTCCTCAGACGTTGTCCGGCGCTGCTGGCACGCATGGAACGGCACCGGCGACATGGCCGCTGCCTGGCAAGATTACGTCGCCAACCGACAGTCCCTTCAGCGGCACGGCAAAGTCTGGGCCAACCAGCTTGACCGAGCGGGCGATCTGGCCAACAATCTGGCCCGCTTCGTGCATGGAAATTGAGGCACACGCCTTCGCACGCTGCCGCGCGTCGTGGCCACCGTTGGCAGATGCGACTTCTTCACTTCGACAGGCAGGATGGGAACAGCGCAATGAGTGTCAAGATCGCCGCCGACCTTCAGTCGGGCAACGTCATCATGGTCGAGAATTCTCCAGTCGTGGTCCTGAAGGCGCAAGTCAACAAGTCGGGGCGTAACGTGGCCGTGGTCAAGACGCGCACGAGAAACCTGCTGACCGGCCGCATCGCGGAACTGATCTTCAAGGCCGACGAGAAACTGGAAGGCGTGATCCTCGACAAAAAGGAATGCACCTATTCCTATTTCGCGCCGCCGAACCATGTCTTCGTGGACTCGGAATTCAACGAGTACGAAATTGACTCCGAAAGCCTCGCGGACCTCGTGAAATACTTGGTGCCTGACATGACGGACATCTGTGAGGTCACGTTTTACGAGGGCCGTTCCATTTCCGTGGTCCTTCCCAAAACGATCATCCGCGAAGTGGAATACACCGAGCCGGTGGCCCGCGGTGACACGTCGGGCAAGATCACCAAGTCGGCGATCTTGAAGGACTCGAAGCACGAACTTCAGGTCTCCGCCTTCGTCGAAATCGGCGACAAGATCGAAATTGACACCGTCACCGGTGAATTCAAGAAGCGCTGCAACTGACAGTCAGAAGCCCGCTCTCGTCATCCGCGTCGAGGAGTGTGGGCAAGACGACGCCGGATTCCGTCAGCGTGGCCGTTGGTTGGAACGAAGGGAAGCCACGTGCTTTCGAGCAAGGTGTTCCTCTCGTGTCACGCCACGCAAACAGGCGGGGTTGGTGGATCGCGGGATTTTCGGGAGACGGGCGAGCGCAAGGCGGTGTCGCAGGCACCAGATACCCCACGCGGTTTTACCTCACGCGGCCATGAGTGAGAGGTGTCAGGCGAGCCGTGTGCCGTAAGGAGCTTTGCCTAACAAATACGGCGGCTCACAAAATGTAGGGTGGGCATTGCCCACCAACTCACAACGCATTGTGGTGGGCAATGCCCACCCTACGATTTGTTAGGCAAAGCCCCTGACGGCATACGGCTCACCCAGAACATCTCACTCATGGCCATCTCGACCAATCTCGAAGAACCACATCGTCTTGGGAGTCGCCTTACGACTCTCCCCAATTTCAAAGTAGAGTGGGACAAGCTCGCTTCGAGCGCCGGCCCACCATGAAAAAAAAACGAGAATTGATGGTGGGCCAGCGCGGCGAAGCGCCGCTGGTCCCACCCTACATTTTGTGCAACTTCAAACTGGACGGAGCCGTAGGAGTCGCCATCAAGTGGTTGACCGCGCCCGGTCAGCCACTTAGAGTTGTCCTCATGCCGAGTTACCTCCCACCGCATTCTCGTGATGGCTTTCCTGCTTTGAACTCACCCGCCGACAACTGCCGCAAGTGCGAAGGCGTCGCGTTGCCGATGGCCGATCCCGATTCCCACGGCTCCGGCTCGGAACGGCCCAAGCCGCAGCTTCCTCTGGGTGGCTCGAAGAAGCCCGAAAAGAGCCAGGGCAATAATCTGTTTTGGTTCCTGTTGATCGTGCTCGTCATCGGGGCGATCGTGTTTGGGTTGGCGAACAAGTGGCGCAGTACGACGCGGTCGTTCAGTGAATTCCAATCGAAAATCGCCTCCGGCGAGCTGCATTCGGCGAACGTCCACGAACTCAAGATTGGACTGCGCTCGCTGACGTTTCAGGATCAGCCGAAGGATACGACCAACACCAAGGTGACACCCAAACTGTTCTCGGTCTCCATCGTTGGAATGCAGAGCGAGAACGAAGCCAAACTGACGACCTTGCTGGACAAGCACCAGATCAAATGGAGCTACGAGGAGGCCGCCACACGCTGGCCCGACATCCTGTTCCTGGCGGTCTTCACGCTCCTTTGTGTCGGCATGATGTACATGATGCTGAAACGACTGGGAGGCCCCGGTTCGGCGATCGCCTTCGGTCGGAGTCGCGGCAAGCTGTACGCTCAGGAAGAACTCGGCATCACGTTCAACGACGTGGCCGGGATCGACGAGGCGGTCGAGGAACTGCGCGAGATCGTCGAGTTCCTGCGCACCCCCGGCAAGTACCAGGCACTCGGAGGCCGCATCCCGCGAGGAGTGTTGCTGGTGGGTCCACCCGGCACGGGGAAGACGTTGCTGGCGAAGGCCGTTGCCGGGGAAGCGGGCGTGCCGTTCTACAGTCTGTCCGGGTCTGACTTCGTCGAACTGTTCGTCGGTGTCGGAGCGGCCCGCGTGCGAGACATGTTTCAACAGGCGGGGCAACGCTCGCCGGCCATCATCTTCATTGACGAGCTGGATGCCATCGGCAAGGTCCGCAGTCACGGAGCGCCCGGCGGTGGCGAAGAGCGCGACCAGACGCTCAACGCGCTGCTCGTTGAGATGGACGGCTTCAGTTCCGATCAGAGCGTGATCGTGCTTGCCGCCACGAATCGGCCCGAGACACTCGATCCGGCGCTGATGCGGCCCGGTCGGTTTGATCGCAACGTCCTCGTCGATCGCCCGGACATCAAGGGGCGCGAGGCGATTCTGAAGGTCCACGCGAAGAAGATCAAAACGGACGACAGCGTGAACCTGAAGTATCTGGCCAAGTTCACGGCGGGGTTTGTCGGCGCAGACCTCGCCAATCTGGTAAACGAAGCGGCGCTCTTGGCCGCGCGCAAGAACAAGACGGCCGTGACGAATGCCGAGTTCGAGGAAGGCTTCGAGCGCGTCGTGGCGGGTCTCGAAAAGACCAACCGCGTCATGCCGGAAGAAGTCAAACAACGAGTCGCCTGGCACGAAATCGGCCACGCACTCGTCGGCAGTTCGCTGCCGCATCTCGATCCCGTTCACAAGGTCTCGATCATCCCACGCGGCTTGGGGGCGCTCGGCTACACGCTGCATCGGCCCGAAGACGACCGACAGCTTTCGACGCAGACCGAACTCTTCAATCGTATCTGTAGTTTGCTGGGAGGCATCGCGGCCGAAGATCTGATCTATCAGGAATGCTCGACCGGCGGCGCGAACGATCTGCAACGCGCGACCGACATGGCGCGACGCATGGTCACCGAATTCGGCATGAGTCCCAAACTCGGCCGCGTCCATTACAGCGAATCTCGCAAGAGTGCGTTTCTGATGGGATCGGTCGGCTCGTCCGACTACGCTCACAGCGAAGAGACGATCCGCGAGATCGACCTCGAAGTCCGGCGGATCATCGACGCGGCCTACGTGACCGCGCGCGAGATCCTCGACTCGCGTCGGCCCGCGATGGAACATCTGACGCGCGAGCTCCTCGAAAAGGAAACGATCGAGGCCCCACTGATCCAGTCGATCCTCGAACAATACAAGACCGGCCCGCAGATCAAGCCGGGAACGTATGTCGAGCCGCAGACATCATCCACGCGCGACATGGACGCTCACGAATCGAGCGGTCACGGCGAGACGGCTCAGAGCGGTTGAGCGTGCCGTACAGCCATCAATGAGACGTTCCCACGTTTAGCCCCAACGCCAACGGCGTGGGAGCGGATGAGGGTGAACCGTTGATCGCGTGCATGCCGTTGGCGTAGCGGCTAAACGCTCCAGATTGGTTCATGCCCTCAGAACGTCTTCGTGGCCAGAGGCAGTCGCGAGCGGTCGCCCGTTGTGCGCAGTTCTTCGAGGATCGACTGGCTGTCCGGCGTGATGAAGCCGTTGAATTTTTGACGGCCCTTCGAGCGGACGATGACTCGCTTGTCGAAGTCGATCAGGTTGGGCAGGAACCGCACGGTGAACTTCTCGGTTGCGGATTCAAACGTCAGCACGTTGCCGACCGAGACGCGCGCGTCGATGCTCATCTTGATGGGGCGGCTGGCCGCGCCGGGTGGCAGCGGCAGTACCGTGGTGCGCGGCAGGTCGAGTGCCGTCACCCAGAAGAACCGGTTGTCGGTCTTGCGGAGCGAATCCACGAGCACGTGTTGAGGCGCGGCCGAGCGACGGTGGAGGTCCATCCAGTCGAACACCTTCGGAACCTCTTCGAGATACCCGTCCAAGCCGCGTCCGAGGTACTCGACCAGCATGAAATCGAACTGTGCCCCCCGCTTGAAGATGTCGTCGAACAGACCGTTGCCGGCCGGATCGCGCTGATCGCCATCGAAGCCGTGACCGACGACGTACCACGCGGTGTGACGGCCGTTCAAATACGTGGCCTTGGGATAGAGGACGCAGTCGCCGCCGATCGGAATCACACCGGCGAACTCGTCGGGGTGAGACATCCCCAGATCGAAGGCCGCATCGGCTCCCATGCCGTGTCCGGCGAGGAAGACTCGATCCGAGTCCACGCTGAATCGCCGACGCGCGTCGCGCAGCGAGTCGATCACCGCCTGATGCGACGTGATGCTGTAGGTGTACTCGGCCTGCTGGTCGTCCGTGTATTCGGGCGCGATCACGATGTAGCCGCGCTTCATCGCCGGGCCGGATTGATCGGGCTGACCGCCCCACCAGTGCAGCAACTCGTGATTCGTGCGGCCGCGCGAACGCAGGACAATCAGCAACGGATAGCTGTGGTGCGGCGAGTACTCCGGCGGGAGCAACACCGAATACGCGACCTCGGGAATGCGGCCCTCCGGCGTCACGACAACTCGGTGCGGCTCGCCCGGTTCGATCCCGCTGGCATCGAGTGACGGCGGCAATTGCGACACGAGCTGCATCACGATCTTCGGGCCGACACCTTCGATCTGTCGCAACTGCTGAGAGTGTTGTTCGCACGCTTGGACGTTGTCGGCACGGGCGTATTCGAGCATCACGAAGCGAGCATCCCAGAAGCGAACCGCCTGATCGAGGTCCGTCACGGCATTGGCCGCGCCGACAACCCAGCTTGAGTAGGCGAGCGCCAGATGCTGGTCGGCGGTGAGTTGTGCATCGTTCTCCGACTTCAGAAAGGCATCCAGACGCGGAAGCGATTCAAAGTCGAGTTGCTCGTTGATCTCGGATCGCAGCGGTTGCAATCGCTCGACGAGTTTGGCGTCCTTGAGTTTCGCCTGCCCGTCGATCAGCAGGTTCTTCGCCTTTTGAATCGCCTGCCGCGATTGTTCGTAACCGGCCAAGAACGCCTTCACGTCCTCCTTGACCGCCCCGCCGAGTGGAGACTTCGACAGCGCCTTCGCGGACTCTTCGGCCAGTTGGTGCTGACCGGACGATCTGCGTCGGCCCAGCTCGCGCAAGATCTCGCGTCCCGCCTGGTCGACCAGTTCCTTGAGAGCCAACTCGCAGCGGGCCTGCTGATCGGGAAATTTTTGGGCAATGGCATCCAGTTCTTTGAAGGCCTGGTCGTAATATTCGGCCTGACGATAGAAGCCGACCAATCCGAGCCGCCCCGCCGGGTCATCGACCTTGATCTGCTTCCTCAACAAACCATCGAGCGTCGCAAAGGGGATGGCCTTGAGAGAAATCCCCGACTTCCATTTGCAGTTCAAGCCCTCGACGATCACGTGGTCCGGCTCGATTTGAGTGATGCCCTGAATGACCTGCAGCGGTCCCTTTTGAGTCTCCAGCGTCAGACGGCGACGACCATGCTCGTCAAACGGTTGCACGTCCTTCATCGAACCAACGGATGCGACGAACTGCATCTGATTCGTCTTCTGCTGCTTGAGCAGAAACGCCCGTGGCTTGAGCATGACATCGTTGTTGGCCTGATTGCCGACAGTCTGCTGCATCGGGACGTAGGTCATCTGCCAACCGTTGTCGATCACCAGGATGTTGCGCGGCACCGGTGCCGCGTCCAGCACTTCCGGTTTTCGATCCTTCGCGACGCGCGGTACCGACAACGAGCTCTTCAGCCACAGGCTACCGGAGACGATCGTTCCGTTTTTGAGTTGCACTTCACCGGCCCGGGTCGAAGTCCGGCCGAGATCGCCGAACAAGAACACCCCTGACAGCAAAATCAGCAGGCAACAGTGGCAGCGTTGAGGGTGAGCGTTCATGGCGACCAACGTCTCGCGAGTCAGGCAGACCGACAAACGAATCGGCTCGCATTGTATCGGCCCGACATGCCGCTGCCGCCCCGCTCGATGCGACGGATTGGTACGCCTCGACCTGATTGCCGAGCGGCCCTCATCCGATCCTGCCGAGCGGGTCAACTTTGCCGCGCTGACGAATGACCACTGACCGGCAGGCATTCATGGGCTGTGCATGTATCACGGCGGTGCTTTGGGGAGTGATGGCGTCGTTCCAAGGCTGGCCGCGTTACGGAGGCTCTTCTCTGACTCATCTTCCTACCAAGGGGCTGTGCCTTTTCTACTTCCGAGAGTGGCGTTGCCGTAGGGTGCGTGGAGTCTTCGGAACGCACCGGCAGGAGAATC
>JAYUFF010000754.1:0-1581 GCA_043738825.1 Schlesneria sp. | reverse complement strand
AGAGGGTTAGGGTGAGGGGTCTTCCTTCGCTCTGGGAGATCGAAAAGTGATCCACACTTCCATGCAACGCCATCATCAGTCAGTGGCGACTCGCCGCGACTTCCTTTCTCGCGCGGGAGGCGGCTTTGGGGCCGTGGCTCTGGCGGGGATGATGGCCGCCGAGCCGCGAACGGCCAGCGCGGCGGAGGTCGTCAAACGGCGACCTCATTTCGCCGGGCAGGCCAAGAGTGTCATCTTCCTGTTCATGGACGGGGCGTGCAGTTCGATCGACACGTTTGACCCGAAGCCGATGGTCAACGAATACGCCGGGAAGCCGCTGCCTGCCTCGATCAAGCGGGTCATCACGCCGATGGGCGTCTCTGAAAACCCGCTGCTCGAATGCAAGCGGACGTGGAAGCAGTACGGTGAGAGCGGCATTCCGATCTCCGACTGGTACAAGCACGTGGGCGAGTGTGCCGACGACCTGTGCGTGATCCGGTCGTGTACGTCCGATGCGCTGAACCACGTGGGCGGCATCTGCCAGATGAACACAGGGAGCATCCTCGCGGGGCGGCCGAGTCTCGGCGCGTGGGTCAACTACGGGCTTGGCTCCGAGAACTGCAACCTGCCCGAGTTTGTCGTGATGATGGACAGCGAGCGCGAACCGCCCGGCGGCAACCGCGTCTGGGGATCGGGCTTCATGCCCTCGACGTATCAGGGGACAAAATTCCTGCCGGGCAAGCATCCGATCCTGCACCTCAGCACGCCCGACGGCATCAGTGATACGCGGCAGCAAAGCAAACTGAGCTTCATCAACCAGATCAACCGCGAGCACCTCGAAGGGCGTCACGGCGACAGCGAACTCGAAGCGAGAATCGCCTCGTATGAGCTGGCCTTCCGAATGCAGGCCCATGCTCCCGAGGCGGTCGATCTCGCCGAAGAGACCGCCGCAACTCAGGAAGCTTACGGCCTGAACGACAAGGCGACGCAGGCGTTTGGCCGCAACTGCCTGATGGCCCGGCGACTGATCGAGCGCGGCGTTCGCTTCGTTCAGTTGTACTCCGGCTCAGGCAGCAAGTGGGACGCGCATACGAAGCTCGAAGAGAACCACACCAAATACTGTGGCGAGACTGACCGACCGATCGCGGCGCTGCTGAAGGATCTCAAACAGCGCGGCTTGTTGGACGAGACGCTTGTCGTGTGGGGTGGCGAGTTCGGCCGCACCCCGATGAGCGAGAAGGGAGACGGCCGCGACCACAATCCCTACGGCTTCACGACCTGGATGGCCGGTGGTGGCGTGAAGGGTGGCCAGATCATCGGAGCGACGGATGAGTTCGGCATGCACGCCATCGAACGCAAGGTCCACGTGCATTCTCTACATGCGACGATCCTCGCCGCGTTGGGCCTCGAACACACCGAACTGATCTACCGCCTGCAAGGCCGCCCCGAACGGCCCACCGTCAACGAAGGCGAAGTCGTGGGCGAAGTCTTCGCGTGAGCTTTGCTGTCGGTTAGAGGCCCTCACCATGACACTTCGCTTTGTACTCGACGATGCCAGCCGCCACGGCACGGTGAGTCGGCGCGAATGGTTGCGGATTGGTG
>JAYUFF010000753.1:0-4262 GCA_043738825.1 Schlesneria sp. | reverse complement strand
GCCTCCAGCGTGAGAGCCTGCGCGAACAGTCGGCCGACAAGGAAGTCCGCAAAGTGCGCCTCATCAAGGTCGATGGGATGATTGATCTGCTGCAAGAGAGTTTTTTGATCCGGCAGATTGAACGGGCCATCGCCGACGGGGCGCAGGCGATTGTGTTCGAGATCGACTCGCCCGGCGGATATCTCATGGCCAGCATCAATCTGGCGCAGGCGATCGCTCGATTGGAGGAGCACAAGATTCGGACGATCGCCTACGTGCCGCGCGAGGCCATCAGCGGCGCGGCGATCATTGCGCTCGGCTGCGACGAAATCTATCTGCATCCCGAAGCGAAGATCGGTGACGCGGGGCCGATTGAAATGCGACCGGGCCAACCATTCGAGCGTGCTCCCGAAAAGATCCTCAGCCCACTGCGAGCCTCCCTCGCCGAACTCGCCGAGAAGAAGCACCGTCCCGTCGCGATCTGCGAGGCGATGGCCGATCGCTCGCTCAAGGTCTATCAGGTCACGCACCGCGACAACGGACGAGTCTGGTACATGAGCGAGGCCGAAGTTCACGCATCAAGCGGCGAATGGATCCTCGGCCCGCAACTGCGCGAGACCAACGGTGAACTCCTCTTCACGGCGAACGGAGCGCGCGCCAACGAGCTGAAACTGGCCGAGGCCCCCGTTCATGATCTCAATGATTTGAAGTCCCGCATCGGCCTGCCCGCCGGGATGTCCATCAAGGTCATCGAAAAAACGTGGGTCGATGATCTGGTCTTCACGCTCAACACACCGGGCATGGTCGTGCTGATGATCGTGTTGGGAGTCGCGTTAATTTACCTCGAACTTCATTTCATGACGGGCATCCTCGGCATTCTGGCGGTGCTTTGCTTCGCCCTGTTTTTCTGGGCGCGCTTCCTCGGCGGAACAGCGGGCTGGCTGGAGGTCACGCTGTTCGTAATGGGTCTCGGTTGCTTGGCCCTCGAATTCTTCGCGGTCCCCGGTTTCGGAGTCTTCGGCGTGTCGGGCATCCTGCTGATTGTGGCCTCACTGGTTCTGGCCGGTCACACCTGGACGTTCGATCTGACGACGAACCTTGAAGAACTGTCGTGGCTCACCGGTCAGGTGATGCTGTCGATTGGAGTGGTGGGGGTGATGGGAGTCGGTGCCGCGCGATACCTGCCCAGCATGCCGATGTTCGAGTCGATGATCCTCGGCCCACCCGGCGCGGGGACCGAAGCCGAACCCCGTCTGCGTCCCGAAGCGACAAGCACGACACCAGGCTCGGGTGAGGCGATCTCGATCGGTCAGCAGGGTCAGGCACTGACGATGCTGCGTCCCTCGGGCAAGGCCCGCCTCAACGACCGCGTGTTTGACGTGGTCAGCGAAGGCCCGTTCATCACGCCGGAAACTCAGATCGAAGTCATCGCGATCACCGGCAACCGGATCGTCGTGCGACAAGTGTGAGGTGTTGTTTGCCCGGATTATTTGAAGCCTGACGCGCAAGCGAAGGTCTTGTTACGACCGGTCGTCGCTTGCGCGTCAGGCTTCGAGGGCGCACCTTGTCGCGAAATCTCCCCGGTCATGAATAATCCGAGTTCGTCGTGCAGCAGCCTCCGCCTGCCGAACCCCGCACGGCTCTTTCCCGTTTCAAAGTAGGGTGGGACAAGCTCGCTTCGAGCGCCGGCCCACCATGACAAACCTTCGAGAATTGCTGGTGGGCCGGCGCGGCGAAGCGCCGCTGGTCCCGCCCTACATTTTGTGCAACTTCAAACGGGACGGAGCCGTGCGAACCCCGCCAACGCGGCTTCCCCAAGTCGCCGACTGCCGCTAGAATCCCGCCCCCAACCGGCTGGGATGAACCGCTGTGCCGACCGACGCGAGTGAAAGGAGTGACCTGTGTCCGTCCGAAATCTCTTCCTGCTTTGTGTGACTGCGCTGCTGATCGCGCAGCCTCTGCATGCTCAATCCGAGGCCCGGATCAAGGTCGTGGCTCCAGGCGTGGATCGCCTGAAAGAAGACCTCAAGTACCTCGTCGGACTCAGCCCGGCTCCCGCGCTCAAGAAGCAGTGGAAGACGCTGGATGATTTGATCGACAGCTTCGCCGTGGGCCTCAAAGCGGCCCAGCCGATGCGGGTCGATGTGGTCTTCAGCAAGCAAAGCCTCGGGTATGAGATGCACTTTCCGTATGAGAAGCTCGATGGCAAAGACGGTTTTCTGCTGAACCTGCGCGCCTTGGGTTACAACAACAAGAAACTCACGCCGGGACTCTTTGAACTCAGCGAAGGGAAAGGCAAGAACCTCAAAACGGTGGGCTTTCTGCGTGCGGCCAACAAGTATGCTTCGATCGCCCCGACGAAAGAGGCCGTACCGGCAAACCTGCCGCATCCGATCACGGCCGATCTCCAAGCCTATCTCGACAAGGGCTACGATGTCGCGTTGGAGTTGAAGAACGACCCAAACGACAAGGCCGGCATGGCCGCCCGGTTGGCCAACTTCAAGGAGCTGCGCAAACAACTCGAAGCGGGGTTGGTCTTCAAGCGCGATGAGGACAAGAGCACCTTTGAATTGCGCAAGCTCATGACCGTGCATAACCTCAACGAAGCCGAGCGGTTTCTCGTCGAGACCGAACTGCTGACGGTCAACTGGATCACGGATGTCGTTGGCACGAAGGGACGCGGGGAACTCAGTTTCACGGCGATCCCCGACACTGCGTTGCGGGCCAGTTCCGAGTTGCTCGCGGCCAAGTCCAGCCACTTTGCCAACGTGAAGCCGCCCGCCAAACCGGCGATCACCGGTCGCCTTAACTTTGCAGTCGATCCGATGCGCTCCGGGCACCTCAATGTGTTTTACAAGGCGTTCCGACCGGTGCTGGCGAAGCATTTGGAGGGCCTCGCCTCGTTGAAGGAGCCCGAGCAGAAGGCCGCCGGGAAACAGGCGGGTGATCTGATCATCGACATGCTCGACGCCGGCATTGCGGTCGGAGCGGTCGATGGATTCATGGACCTGACCGACGCGGGAGGCGGCAAGCACACGCTCGTCTGTGCCATCCGAGCCGCCGATGGCAAGGTGGCCGATCAAATCGTGGACCTCGTTCCCAAGGTTTGGCCCGGATTTGAGATCAAGCTCAACGTGGCCGAAGTGGCGGGCGCGAGCCTGCACACGGTGACGCTTCCCGCGAAGAGACTGCCTCGTTTCCAAGAGTTTTTCCCCGGAGAAACGATCATCCATGTGGCGACCTCGAAGGAAGCCGTTTGGTTCGCCGTCGGCACCAACGCGCAGGCCGATCTCACGACGGCGATCAATGCGGCGGCCGAGCCAGCGCCGGCGATGGTCGATCCGGTCGTCGCGTATTTCTCAGGCAACATGACCAAGCTCGTCGCCTTGTTTGAGGCGCTGGCACCCGACAAGGTCGAGTCCACCGGGCCGAAGACTCCCGCACAAAAGGAACGCGAAAAGATTCGCAACCTCGCCGAGCAGGCGGTCAAGGACTGCGAGCCGTGGCTGACAAGCGAACTCAAACGCAACGGCAACGTCATCGAAGGGACGCTCGATGTCACCGAGTGTGCCCTGAAGTTCGTCGGCACACTCATCGCCGACTTCTCCAAACAGTTTGAATGACGTGCCGGTCGGCACGGTCGCACCTGCAACGCCTGACGATAGAATCACCGGCCCGCGAGACAGTTGTTTCGCGGGCCGATTTTGTGGAGGCGGATCCTGCTCGGATCATTGTCACATTGAAGCCTGACGCGCAAGCGAAGGGATGTCGTCACAAAATCCTTCGCTTGCGCGTCAGGCTTCCATGCCCCTCGTTCTCACGCTGCGCCAATCGCCGTCGATCCCGATCGAAGTGGACGCCGTGCGCGTTGAGGTCGTTCGTGAACAGACTGTCGATCAGGTCCGGGCGACTTTGATTCCGCACGGCAACCGCCGGGAACCGCTCGGCGAATTCTTCGAGGTGTCCGGCTCGGCTCGTGACGATCAGCAGATCGTCTGGGTGGGAGACTGCTCGCGTGTGAAGCGAATTGGCGAGAAACACGCCTGCGGTCGGATGCTCGTCGAAGGCGACACGGGCATGCACCTCGGGGCCGAGATGACCGGCGGCGAGATCACCGTGCGAGGCAACACGGCCGACTGGGCCGGAGCCGAAATGCAGGGCGGTCGCCTGCGCATCGAAGGGAATGCGGGAAACTGCCTCGGTGCCGGATATCGCGGAGCAACGCGAGGCATGACGGGTGGCGAGATTCTCGTCATGGGATCGGCCGGAGACGAAGTGGGGAC
>JAYUFF010000752.1:0-11304 GCA_043738825.1 Schlesneria sp. | reverse complement strand
AAACAACGCGGCATCGACTGGCACTTTCAACTTGAAGACGCTCGAGTCAGACTCAAGCGGCTCTACCCAAAAATCAAGACCTGACAGGGCACTAGTGGTCCGGCACATCAGGCCAGGTCGCGTTCCTCGAACAGAATGAACGCGAACAGGATCGCCGCGGCGCAGTAGCAGCCGCAGTACAGGGCCGAGTAACCGAGATAGTCGGGTGGGGCCATGTCGCCCGTCGCCACCGCCGCAGTGATGTTGAAAAACTCCAAGCCGGGAAGTGCGGTGGCAATCAGGCGTGCCCAGAACAACACGAACTCATTCTTCACCACGCTCGTTTGCACCAGAATCCCGGTCAGGTGAGCGACCACGAAAATCGCAAAGCAACTGGTCAGGTTCACGACCATCGGCAGACGGGTCGAGATCGCCACGCTCACGGCCGCCAAGACCGCGATCTCCAAGAACAACAGCACGAGTCCGGGGATGACCTGCGTCACCTCGGCCATCCGCGCGGCGACATCGGGCAATTCCTTGCTCCCCTCTTTCGCATCGTAGGCCACTTTGAAATAGATCAGAAACAGAAAGACGAACGTGATCGGCAGCATGTACCACAACACCGCCTGAATGATGCCGATGTATTTGCCGAGCACGAACTGTCGGCGGTTGATCGGCTTGGAGAGCAGCGTCATCGCCGTCTTGCCTTCGATTTCGTCGGCCACGCTGGTGCTGGCCGTCCAGACGGCGATCAGCAGTCCCGAGATCAGGATCGTCGCCAGACCGCAGTCCTTGAGCATCTTCACGTCGTCGCCAAGCGAAAAGAACGGCAGCACGGTGTTGATGACCAGGATCACGATGGCGAGAGCCATGCACAGCAAAAACACCGGCTGGCGCACCGCTTCTTTCGTCGTCGCCCGGGCGATGATCCCGGCCTTCGTCGTGTAGGCGAACACGACCAGCCCGAGCAACAACAGCGCACCCACCGCGACCACCGCCAGCCACTGACTGGGAGTTCCTCGAACGGTCACTTCGTCGGCCGCCAACACGAGCGGAATCAGATTCTGTACGGAGATCATGCAAACCTCAAAAACAGCAGGACATCACGGACCACGGGCCAACTCAATCAAACCGGGAATCCGGCGGGCAGCCTACGCCGCTCGAACCTGTTTCGTTGGACAGGCCACCCGAGTTTCGGGCAGGACTGTATCGGGAGCCGTCTGCGAAGAAAACCGAAGAGCGTCTTGTAGTCTTGTAGGGTGCGTGGATTCCTCGGAACGCACCGGGAGAACGGGACGCCACATGGTGCGTTCCGAGGACTCCACGCACCCTACTTCTGCCAGCCGTGATGTGTTTCCCGACGATCACGAGCCTCACTTCGCCGCGACCGCGCCCCGACCGGACACGTGCAGCCTGATCTCGGATGACGCCTGGTTCCCCTGCACCTGAGCCACCGCGTGAATCCAGCGACTGGTCGAGGGAACCCATGGGCGGGCGGTCAGAAAAATCTGCCGTTCGGTCTCCATCGCGCGAACCAACACGCCCGACAGGCCGATGTTATCGACGATGATTCCGTGAGGCAGGTTGTCCACGTCGAACTTCACGTCGCCGTCGAAACCGTTCCGTTCGACGACGATCTTCGCCGTGATGGTCGTTCCCGGCTCGATGACCAGTCCGCCATCGGCCGCTGTGAACTTGGGATTGTCGGGCACCATGATCACTCGAACTTGTGCGGGCTTTTCGAGTTTGATCTCACCCAGCGAACCAATCGTCTTCGTGACGAGTCGGCCATCAACCAGACCGGTTGCGAGAACGGCCACTCGTTCCCAATCCTCCTTCTTCGGTTCGGCAGCCTCCTTCGCCACCGTCAGCACGCTGTTCGTCTCGACGTGTCCCGCCGCGATGACCACCGGCGACGAGGCCGAGAACCCGGCGGGCAATCCGGTGATGTCGATCCGCACGTCGCCCTCAAAGTTGTCGATCCGGCTGAGCGTGAACTTCAGTCGCTGGCCGCTGCCCGCCGGAACCTTCGGGGTCATGGTGTTGATGGTCACGCCGAAGTCGGGCATCGGTGGGCGAACGGTCAGCGTGTAGTGGTGCTTGTCGCCGGTGAAGCCGCGCACGTCGCTCACTTTCACGAGGTACGTCCCATCGGCCGGGACCGTGAACGTCAGCCGTGAGTCCTTGTCCAGCTTCCGTTCCGCATCGTCATCGTTCGAGAAATAGAGCGGGAAGACCGGCAGGCCGTTGTCCACGATCTTCGAGCCGGGCGGATACGCTTCGACGATGTAGCACGGCTCTTCCTTCGCGTGAGCCGTCGCGCTGGTGTCGAAGTAATCGCGACGCTTGCCGCCGAGTGCATACAGTTGGTAGCCCGAGTCCGGTCCCTGCGGCGAGCGGAACGTCTTACAAATTTCCCCCTGCATGTAGACGAACTGGTTGAGATCCATCTCCTCCCAGAATTCCAGCCGCACATCAGCCGACGACGAATCGATCGGCCGAAAGTTGATCCACGAGTCGCGCACCGCTTGCAGCAACGCGCGCAGGACCGGCTGCCCGTCGGCGTGCAGCACTTCGATCTTGGTGTCGGCCAACGAGCCGCTGCGCCCCGCGTTCGTCTCGATGATCCAGACCTGTCCGGCCTTGGCTTCGATCCGATAGAAATCAGGGTCGGAACTCTTGTCGTTCGCCGGACGCTTGAACTCACCTTTTACGATGCCGGGTAGCGCGAGCGGCGTCGCCGTCGAAGGCCCGTCGTTCGGTTCGACCTCGCTCAGCGAGGCACTCTTCTCACCCGCGTGTTCGTTCGTCGAGGCGACCGTCTCACTGAGCGGCTCCAACTCCACCGCCGAATCACCCCACTTCGGGTCGAGCGGATAAACCGTCAGCGCCCCGTTCATTCTTCCCGCGAGCAGTTGCTTGCTGTCCGACGTGAATGCGATCGCGGCGGCCCAGTCCTGTTGCCGTTCGAGGACCGCAACCTGAGTAAACGTCTTCGTCTCCCACAGCTTGATTCGACGATCCTCGGACGACGACGCGAGCAGTCGGCCATCCGGAGAAAAGGCGACCTTGAGAATCGGCCCTTCGTGAGCGAAGCGGGCATACAAAATCGGGTTCGTCCCCTCCTTGGCCGATTCGCTCACCTGCCAGATTCGAACGCGACAATCGACTCCTCCCGCAGCCACGAATTTCCCGTTCGGGCTGAACGCGACCGTGCTCTGATCCTTGGATGGCTGTGAAAATGTGTCGAGCCTCTGCCCCGTCGCCACATCCCACAGCTTGACCGTTCGATCCCCGCTGGCCGTCGCGAGTAGCTTACCATTCGGCGCGAATGCCAGTCCGTACACGGCATCGTTGTGTCCGACAAACGTCTTCAACAACTGACCACTCGCCACGTCCCACGTCATCGCGTCACGGTCGTAGCTGGCGGTCGCGAGCATCGTTGCGTCGGGGCTGAGCTGCGCGGCATAGAGCGAGTCGCGATGTCCCTGCACCACGCGGCCTCGCGTCCAATCCGCCGTCTTCCACAACGTCGCTTCGCCGACGAGCCCCGTTTCCCCCGAGGCGACACACAACCACTCCCCGTTCGCCGAGAAGCTGACATCGTTGATCGCCCCGGTGTGTCCGGTCAGCGTCTTCGCAACAGCCCGATCCGTAGCGTTCAAGACTTCGACCGCATGCGGCCGCGCGATGGCGATCCACTTTCCATTCGGTGACGCCGCCACCGACGTGATCGGTTCGCGAACATTTCCCTGCGTTTCGATCTTCGGTGTGACGAGTCCCGTGGCCGCCAGTCCTCCCGCCGGAGCCTTCGCCCCGGCATCGATCCACGCCTTGATGATCGCCAACTCGGCCGGCTTCGGTTGAGCGGCCGTTTCGGGCGGCATCTTGGGATCGTCCTGACCGCTCACCTGCTTCCAGAGCCGACTCTCGCCGCTCTTCCCCGCGACAATCGCCGCTCCGTTCTCGCCCCCCTTCATCGCACGGGCGAAATCCTCCAGCACGAGTCCCCCTTCGGCCTCCTTCGTGTTGTGACACCCGTTGCAATACTTGCGAAACACCGGCAACACCTGACCGTTGAAGTCGGGCACCTCGGCGGCCGAGGCCGTCGTTCCGATCAAGACCAGGCTCACCAACAGAACACGTTGCAGAAGTCGATTCATCGCAGCAAACCCTCTCGGTAAAGATTGAAGGTTGAGGGTTGAAGGTTGAGGGTTGATGGTCAAAGAAGACATCCCTGTTCTGACCCTCGACCCTCGACCCTCAACCCTCAACCCGTCACCACCGGCGAGCCCCAGCCTTCGTATTGGCCGTTGTGTTCGCCGGCCAGCTCGAACAGCGTAAACGTCAGTTCGTCGATCGTGTCCCAATCGACGGCATGATCGCGTTGCAGAGTGACGCTGAACGGAAACTCGTCATCGTCGTCATCGCTCTGCTCCTCGGAGAGCTTCTTGAACCCGGCGGCTTCTGCGGCGGATGTGAATTCCGCGCGATCCGCTTCATTCGCGAAGTTCGCGTAGTGATCGACCATCCTCGACGAGGTGAGCAGATCGCCCGACTCAGACAACTCCTCGATGACGCGCTGGTTGAAAATCTCCTGCAAGTCTGCGGGTTCGGGGTAGAGAACCTCCGCGTAGTGTGCCCATTCCTCGTCCATTTCATTGCCGGTTTCGTATTCGTACCCGTCGTCGGCAAAGGCTTCCAGGGCCTCGGCCACCGAATCTTCAAAGCCCTCGGACGACTTGGCGTAGAACCAGAACTGACGCCGTCCACAGGTCGTGACGCGTCCGACGAGTACCGCCCCGGTCGTCAGCTCGACCGCATCGATGAACGAGTCCTCGATCTCGACCAGTCGCGGCTCTTCCTCGTCGCTGGCGAATCCCTCTTCGGTGGGCGACTTCAATTGCAGCCACATCCACAGCAGCATCGGCCGCTCCGGATCGGGAGCCATCAGCGCGACCCCCAGATCGACCAGCATCTGCGCCGATGAATCGTCCACAGTCGCAAAGTACATTTCCCAGTTGTCCGACATCGGTTCGTGCTTTCGTCGAGGTAAAGTTGAGTTCACGCCGGAACCGAGCGAAACAAGATCGCGGTCCCAGCGGGCGGCTCCTGAGCCAGCCTGCTCCAAGGTAGCCATGTCGCCCCGCGACATGAAGCGTGAACGCCGAAAGACCGTCTACCCAGCATCAACGCGGGCAATGCGGTCCATAGGCGAGCGGTCGGTCTAAACCGGCTGGTTCTTCGTCGAGTGGCCGTGGCTGGAGCCGCTTTGGGCGAAGCCACGAAGGCTTCTATCAGCTCAACACACGGCGGGGTGGTGGGGTCTGACCAGCGGGAAGGCCCCGTTGAGCGGTGAGGATGCTCACTTCAAATCTCGGGGCCATCCGCTTCGCTACTGACCCCGCCACCCCGCCGGTCTTCATCGACGAGTCCGAAGACGCCCCACCATTCAAGGCCAAGCGTAAGACTTCGGTTGAGTTTCCGTCGTGAGGGAAACGAGATGGATCGTCCATCAGGACTGGCACCCAAGCCGCTGCAAGTGGCAGCCGTTGCCCCCAGTGGATCCGTGTCTTCGAGAGTTAGGCGTTTGATCCCCGACCAAGAGCACTGCTTGTCCCAAAGCGGCCAAGCAGTGGCACGTTCCCAGTGTGGCACGTCCCCAGTACGGTCGTCATTCAAGCAGTGCCAGCCCGCCTTGTTCGGCGGTGTTTGTTTTGTCTTTGCCCCTGTCCGGAAAAAACAACGGTTCCTGACATCTTTGTTTTCCCCGGAAGGACACCCGCCTCAGCTCACCGCTTTCTTCACGAGCGTGCTGATCCTGGCCTCTTCGGCGGCAGTCAACTCCGTCAGCGCGAAGGCGGTCGGCCACATGGCACCTTCGTCGAGGTTCGCCTCGTGCATGAAGCCGAACGTCGCGTACCTCGTCTTGAACTTCTGCGCGCTCTGGAAGAAGCAGACGACCTTGCCATCCTTCGCATACGCGGGCATCCCGTACCAGGTTTTCGGCGAGAGTGCCGGCGCGCTGGCTTTGATGATCGCATGGAGCCGCTCGCCGAGGGAGCGATCCGGTTCCGACATCGCGGCGATCGCCGCGAGCACGGCGCTTTCCCCTTCCGCCTTGTCCTTGTTCGCGCGCGCCTCCGCCTTCAGTTCTTGGGCGCGCTCCTTCATCGCGGCTCGTTCCTCGTCCGTGAATCCCTTGACCTTCTTGGTGATCGCGGTGGTGCTCTTGGCCGGCTTCTGCGTCCCCTTCGCGTGGGCGAGTTTGCCCGCTGCTTTCTTCTTCGACATCAGCGTCCCTTTCTGGCAGCCTTCCGCCGCCAAACGACCCAGCTCAGCAGTGGTGGGGGCACCGGTGAGCTATGGATCCCAGAAACGATTCATGCCCCGCCGTCTGCTGCAGCGCCTGGTTCGGCGATGCTCATTCCTTGCGCCGGGTATTCTTGGCGGAGATATTCAACACCACCTTCCCGTCCGGGTTCGTCGTGACGACCGTCCACTCATGAGTATCCCGATCGATGATCTTTGACTTCCCAACGGTCTTATTCCCGGCCTCGTCCGTCCCGGTCCAGGTCATCGTTCGCGTCTTATCATCCCAAGTACCGCGCACCGAGCCGCGCGGCTGTCCGCCGGCACTATCGAAGTACCAAGTGCGGTACTCCTTCGTCGCCGGATCGTAACTCACCAAGCTGAGGAATTCCGTCTTCGCGGGCATCCAGACACCCTCCATCCGGATGACTTTTCCGCCGAGCGACCAGTTCTTCTTTGTGACCGCTGCGGACCGCTCGGCCTTCGGCAGCCACTCTGTCGCCTTGTTGGACATGACTTCGTCCCAGGTTCCGATCATGTCTTCAAGGACGCGAAGCTCCGGCACCGGCTTGGCGGGTTCGTCTGCGGAGACCGCCACGGGCGAACACAGGAAGGCCAGGGAGAACAAGCCGATAATCACCTGTCGCATGAAAAGGTTCCTCGTTGAGAATGGACCGCCTGCCGCCCAACGACCAGGCTCAGCAGCCGGGGTCGCCAAGTGACCAATAACTCTCGAAAAGCGAATGTGCGGCCCCGGTCTGGTGCAGCGCCTGGTTCGGCCGTGTGACTACTACGCCCCGGCAAACTGTGTGTAGGCATCCCAACGAGGATCCGTGACGGCCATGCACTGGACCTCGTGGGTCGAGACAGCGCTGCGGATCGCGTTGTGAATCGCGGCGATGTCTACGTTGTCGGTGATGTAGAACACGAACTCCTTCATCGTGCCCGTGGTGAGAACCAAGGCGTGTATCCCCTTCGCATGGGCCTCGACCTCTCGAAGGATCAGATCTTCGATGTCGTTCAGTTGTTGATTTTCTTCAGGGTTCGGCAGTCCGCCATCGTTCGGAGCATTGAGTGGGACCGCAAAGCCGAGTTTGATCGCCAAAGCCTTGTGTCCAACCCATTCCTTTGCGCTGGAATTGAATCGGACGATCAAAGGAGATTCATCGTAACTCGCCTTCGCAACGCTCCACGTGTGAGCCTCGGAGGAGATGGGTGGAAGAGTGTTCAAGTCTTTCTGGCGTCGGCTGAATGGCCACATCGAATCTCTCCACTTCTGCGGCGAACGACAAATCTCAGCAGCGGCGGGGCACCGGTGAGCCGTGGTCAGGAAAAACGAATCATGCCTCGCCGTCTGCTGCAGCGCCTGGTTCGGCGTCTTATCAGTCTGCGAACTCACGCTCGAAGTACGGCTTGGAGACGCTGACCACCGTGGCGGTTACCGGAACTGGGTGGCCGACCTTCACCCCCGGTTTATCCTCGAACTCGACATCGATCTTCAAAAACGGGCAGAGGATGAGAACAAACCGATGCTTCTTGGCAGACGACAGCCCACCATCGCGGTGGAACACTTTGACCACCTCAGCGTAAGTCGAACCGATTTTCACACTGTCGACTTCCTTCAGGCGTGCTTCCAGCCACTTGTTGGTGGTGTGGTAGGCTTTCGCCTCTTCGCCAGCGATGACACGCCACCCGTCTTCCGTCGCGATACGGATGTCGCCGGTTGGGTCCGCGGCCATCGCCTCGCCGGCAACGACAACGCCACCCAATGCGAATACTGCCTGTCGCCGATTCATTGCTACCCCTCCGGTCTTGCCGCCGAACAGACTGATTGAGCAGCGTGCAGCCTAACTCGGACTGGCACTGGAAGCTGTTCAAAGCTGTGAGTGGGCAGATTGCCTTTGAAATAGCCGCTTGTCAATCTGCCCCATTGAGAAATTCTGAGATGTCGGTGGCGCGTTAGGTGGCACGCTGCCTATCAGGGATAGCACTGCACGCGGTCTATCACGATCTCCTTGCAAGTGGGGACGGCAGGCGGGGTGGGCCGGCTTGACCTCGCGAAGAACGTGAGATGTGCCACTGCTTCGGAGTCCTCGGAGAAGCAGTGGGAACGGGCGTTGACACTCCAACGGCACTGCTTCTCTCCACGAGTCGCTGGATGGACCGGACGCGGCTGTGAGCGTCCGAGTCGCAGCGTGACAAGCGGCCAGAGTTCAGACGCCCTGCCGGGAATCAGGCTCGTGTGCCTTCGTCACCCAGACCTCCCAAACGATGTCTGGGCCAGCCTGTGAGCCAAGCCAGATCTCCCTGTCGCTCTGCGACAGGGAGCGAGATCGTCATGCAGAGGCACCCGCCGACACCGACAACTCCGATACCGCAACGACTCGGGCGGCACCGACACCAGCACGAACAACGCCCCGTTCTTTCCCTCCCAAGTGTCCTCGACTTCGTACCCCTTCAACCCCATCGCCCGATACAATGCCGCTGCGAACATGCGGCGCTCTCGTCTGGAATGTCGTGCCTGCTCAACACAACTTCCCGTGGTAGTAGCGTGTCTGCTGCTTGCAACCGATCCCCTCAAAATGGTGGTTGAACCGGTTTTCCGTGGTGAATCATTCGGGTCAACGCATTTCCAATTCACAGTCGGCCACGGGGCCGCTCCGGAGTCATCTCGATGGTCGCCAAATTGAGTTCTCATCACGCCGTCTATGTCGGCAGCTTTGACCCGTTGACGTTGGGCCACGTCGATATCATTCGCCGTGCCGCGACGATCTTCGACCGGCTGACGGTCGGCATTGGGATCAACCCGGACAAGCGGCCGCTCTTCTCACCGGACGAGCGTCTGGCCTTGACGACGCAGGCCCTGAAGCCGTTCGGAAATGTGGAGGTCCGTTGCTTTGAGGGCCTGACCGTGGAGTTCATCCGACAGTGCGGCGCGCGAGTCCTCGTGCGCGGTGTCCGAACCTTGTCCGATATCGAGACCGAGTTCACGATGACACTCGCCAACCGAGCACTCGATCCCGAGATCGACACGGTCTTCCTGATGGCCGCCGAACGTTACACGCACATTTCGAGCAGCCTCATCAAGCAGATCGCCCAGTTGGGGCAGGGCAGCATGATGGACAAGCTGCGTGAGTTCGTGCCGCTCGAAGTCGTCGAGCCACTCGTCAGCAAGTATCGCTCGGGTGCCGCGCCGACTTCTGGATGAGGCGCTGCGCCGTTGACCCGCTCGAAGTCCGGCTTTTCCGAAAGCCGGACTTCTCTCCGGGGAGCGTCGTCCTGGAGGGAAGTCCGGCTAACAAAGCTAAGCCGGACTTCGGACACCTCATGTCGAAAGTCGCTCTGTGACGATTCTGCCGACTCGTGGACTTTCGGAAACATCCGCCACGCCCAGCCGGAACCTGCCGTGCCGACGCATCACGTTTTGCTGTGCCCTGCCGCCGCGCGAGGTCTGGTTGCGAGCTACGTTGGAAGAGTTCCGTCACTTCTTCCGACACGGGCCACGTCCGATGAACTGTCACAACTGCGGTGCGCCACTCGAATGGAATGGCCATCAGCCGATCATCGCCTGCGAACACTGCCACACGTTCCGTTCGTTCGGCACGCCGGACGATCCGGATGATCGGATCGTGTCACTCGACAAACCGGGACACTCGAACTGTCCTCGCTGTCGGCGGCGCATGACTCAGGCTGCGATGGACGGCATGAATGTCGAGCATTGCGAGGGCTGCCAGGGCGTCCTCGTGCTCGACGAAGTCTTCGCGCTGCTCGTTCGGAACCGGCGGGCCGAGTACCGCGGAGCCGCTTCGCACCCGACGCCGATCAATCCCGAACTGCTCGCCACGCGAGTCCCCTGCCCCACCTGCCGCCGCGCGATGGAAGTCCATCCGTTCTACGGTCCCGGCAACGTCGTGATCGACTCGTGCTGTCGTTGTGGAATGATCTGGCTCGACTGTCGTGAGATGGCCGCGATCGAAGCGGCTCCGGGGTTGAGGTGATGAGATCGCATTTCAAAATTAGCCCGACGCGCAAGCGAGGGCTTCGCAGACATCGAACATTCAGCCCTCGCTTGCGCGTCGGGCTGGTTTTTCAGAGCAAACCGAGTTTTGAAATGTGCTCTAATCACAACTGAAGAGTCATGCGGAAGCACGACCTACTTCAACCGACCGCGCACGTGCTCGACAAGCTCCTTCACCGGGACGCGAATCTGTTCGAGCGTGTCTCGGTCGCGAATCGTGACCGTGTCGAGTTTCACCGCGTCGCCGGCCATCGTGTCTCCATCGACCGTGATGCAAAACGGAGTGCCGATCTCGTCCATGCGGCGGTAGCGGCGACCGATCGCGGCTTGCTGGTCGTACTGCACGGCGATGCCCGCCTGTTTGAAGGCCCGGTAAATCTCGGCGGCCTTCTCGGGCATCCCTTCTTTTTTCATCAGCGGGAACACCGCGACCTTCACCGGAGCCAGCTTCGGGTGCAGCTTCAGCACGAGTCGTTCTTGCATCTCGCCCTTGTCGTCGGGTTGCTTGTCCTCATGGAAGGCTTCGCAGAGGAAGGCCAGCGTGGCGCGGTCGCATCCGGCGGCGGGCTCGATCACATGCGGCAGGAATCGTTCGCGAGACTGATCGTCGTAGTAGCTCAAATCCTTGCCGCTGCCGTGATGCTTCGGCTTGCCGTCGGGACCGAGTTCCACGACCAACTGGCCATCCTGTTTGCACAGCTTCCCTTCCGAGTGCGATCTGAGATCGAAGTCGCCGCGATGCGCGACACCCTCCAACTCGCCATACGATCCCGCTTCGAGGAACGGAAACGCATATTCGAGGTCGGCAGTCCCGACCGAGTAGTGAGCCAACTCTTCCTTCGAGTGCTCGCGCAGAATGAGGTTGCTCGTCGCGATGCCGTGCTGGATGTACCAGTTGTAGCGCCGGTCGCGCCAGTACTGATACCAGGCGAGTGACTGCGACGGATGACAGAAGAACTCCATCTCCATCTGCTCGAACTCGCGCGAGCGGAACG